>JACCYQ010000061.1 GCA_013696395.1 Chitinophagaceae bacterium | reverse complement strand
CACAGTTCCCTTCACTTTTAGAAAGTTACGCGTATGTTTTGACTACTAAATGGTTAAAAAAATTTGATCATTCATACTTCCCGCTGCAAGGGATCTATGATTCTGGCCAGTACATCATCAATTTTCGTGAGGCTGTTTTTTAAATCATTACCCAGTACGTTTTAAAGATGAACATTATAGACGGATCCAAATGTGAACCCATACAAGATCAAATCTTTTTGAACAGTAAAAGGATGCACACTTACCCTGTATTTGAATAACTGTCTGTATAATATATTTATAACCTTGTAATAATGAAAGTCAGATTTTTCTAACGGGATAGGCTTAACCAATTTCACGGTATTTACTATTTCATCAAAAAGCTCCTGGTTGTAAAACTTACTACCTTTTTCATCCAAAAAAAGCCCCTTAAAGAAGTAATGAAAGTTTGGCATACTTGATTCCTTGATAGGATTACCAGATCCATCTTTGCGTTGGACTATTGCATCTGCAGGTGTTAGTTGCAAATTAATAAGCAGCCATTCAATATTTTCCCATTGTTCTTTAAGTTCCATGGTTGTAAAATATTTACAGCGACTTCTTAGATCGTAATCCAAACTTAAATGAAGCAGGTCTTTGGCGTTCATTATAATTATTTTTTAAAGCTTAAAATAAATTAGTATTCAATGTGCTTTTAACCTTCGGCTGCTCAATGCAACATCTATAAGCCTATTATGCGCTAAGGTATAGATCTCTCATATTACTTACTACTCACCGGCTTCTTATTCAGCATTCATAATTTGTGACTCCTTTTTAGGGGCCTTTATTGTTGATTTTTGCACATCGCTTTATTGAATACAGTTAACGTTAGTTTTGCATCGGTAATAATAATTATGGAAATCATAACCGGCAAGTTTGGAAATTTAATTAAAGGATGTTCAACAAGCATAAAATTTTCTCTGCCTTTCAAAGTAAAAATTACAGGTTATATTTTTTTGGTCAGTCGGTATCGCTGATTGGTACCTGGATGCAACGCACTGCGGTGTATTGGCTGATTTATGTTGAAACCAATTCTGCCTTTATGCTGGGTGTGGCTGTATTTTGTGCACAGTTCCCTTCATTTTTATTATCCATTATGGGTGGTGTTGTTTCCGATCGCTATAACCGTTTCAATGTTTTATTAAAAACACAATTTGCATCTCTTATACAAGCTGTTTTATTAACTATTCTTATTTTTTCCGGCGATTATGCCGTATGGCATATCCTGGCATTGAGTGTAGTTTTAGGCAGTATCAATGCTTTCGATGTTCCGGCACGCCAATCCCTGGTCTTTGATATGGTCAATCAGAAAGAACATTTACCCAATGCCATTGCATTAAATTCTTCTATGGTCAATGTTGGCAGGTTAGTTGGTCCCGCCTTGGCAGGACTTGTACTTGAAAAATTGGGTGCTGAAATCTGCTTCCTGATTAACAGCTTAAGTTTTGTTGCCGTCATCATTTCATTGTATGCCATGAAGCTGCCAGCATTTGTTCCCAGGGAAAATGTTACTAATATGGTTACAGATCTAAAGGAAGGTCTGGCCTATTTAAAAAATACTCCTGGCATCAGGCAGATCATCATCTTACTGACTGTAGTCAGCCTGGTTTCGTTGCCATATATAATCTTGTTACCTGTTTATGCCAAAGAAGTATTTAAAGGTGATGCGTTTATTTTTGGATTATTAAACAGCTTTATTGGAATAGGAGCTGTTGGCGGTGCATTGTTCCTGGCATCGCTGAAAGCAGGCAGTAACCTGAAAAAAATATTATCCGTGTGCACATTAATATTTGGCGCAGCACTATTGGCTTTTTCGTTTATTGATTTTCTTCCCGCCGCTTTATTTTTTATTACCATCGCGGGTTTTGGAATGATGTCTCAGACCACGATTACCAATACCATTATTCAAACTACGGTTGCACCTGCTATGCGTGGCCGTGTGATCAGTTTTTATGCAATGGCATTTTTTGGGATGCAGCCACTCGGTAGTTTGTTGATTGGTACATTAGCCCATTATATCGGTGCGCCAATCACCATTTTTGTACAGGGTATATTAACCATCATTATCGCTTTGGTTTTTATTCAATTTCATAGTCCGGGCAAGAAAATGAGATAATTTGCAATTCGGCAATTTGACAACCTGCCAGCCGGCAGGCTGGTTTGAAAATGCTTTTTCATAACCAGTCGGAGACATCAGGGAACCACATCTCTTCACCACCTTGAAAAAAAACCGAACGGATTAACTCCAGGCAATGGTCGGTATATCCCTGCCCCGCTAAAAAGCGGGGATTGCCGGGTGCACTTTTTTGTGCAGGCAAAAAAGAAAAAAGAAAAAAATCAGATCATTTTAAAGAGAATCTCAACGGTACAAAGAATACAGACATTGAATTCAATTTTAACCACAGTGCACACTGAGAAGCACGGCGGCCACAGCGTTGTGATCGCCGTAGTCAAAAAGTAAAAGAAAAAAACACCAGATTATTTTTAAGAGCAATTTAAAAACTTCTTCCACTTTTTGCCTTGATGCAAAAAGTGGCAAAAAGATCAAGGCGAATTTGATGCGGCACACTCCGCTGGTCAATCATTTCTTCTGCCAAATTCGCCGTTGAGAACAATCTTTAAATGGAACAGTTAATGACGTACCCTCCGCTTTGTGTTGTGCACAAATCCTGCAGGCGCTGTGTTTTCGCCTGATGATTAGCTTTAGACCTTACAGCCGTGGTGCGAAAACAAGGCGCTGGAAAATGAAGTTCTCGTAACCAGTCGGAGACATCAGGGAACCATAGCCCTTCACAACTTTGCACAATAGCTGACCGGAATACCTCCCGGAATGGGCTGTATATCAATGAAACCAATTTGATAATTTGGCAACCTGCCTGCCGGCAGGCAGGTTTGAAAATTAGAGAATTGAAAAAAATGAGTTCTCGTAACCAGTCGTAGACATCAGGGAACCATAGCCCTTCACCACTTTGCACCAAAGCCGAAAGCATGTTACAACCAGGATGAAGA
>JACCYQ010000048.1 GCA_013696395.1 Chitinophagaceae bacterium | reverse complement strand
AACGAATATCATGAAGAATTACAGAAAGTACAGGATACTGATTTCACACATAACTGGGTTTCTTCATCCGCGTTTTTATTTTACCTGCAAATTGCATGTGTGGTAGCCTTATTCATAGGAATTTCTATAGCATTAGCCAATTATGGTTATGAAGGCAAACCGAATGTAGAGGTGCCTGAAAGTTCCTTGTATACACCTAAGTACAAATAGCTTACAGAATTTTTTGTTGAAATCTTTCATTCCCTTATTTTTGCAGCCCATTAGTTCTTTAGCATTGCGGAAGTAGCTCATTTGGTAGAGCACGACCTTGCCAAGGTCGGGGTGGCCGGTTCGAGCCCGGTCTTCCGCTCATATTTAGATCCCGAATTAGTCGGGATTTTTATTTACTGTTTTGCCCTGGTGGTGGAATTGGTAGCGACCCCGATTAATATCGGGGTGACCAGCAAGGCAAAAGTTCTTATAAATAAAAAAAATCACCAAACGCCCTGGTGGTGGAATTGGTAGACACGCAGGACTTAAAATCCTGTGACCCGCAAAGGTCGTATCGGTTCAAGTCCGATCCGGGGCACACTTAAAAGCGACATTTGTCGCTTTTTTAGTTTTATGTATTTTGTCTATTTACTTTATTCTGAAAAATGTGACCGCTATTATACCGGTTATGCAGCAGATATTAACACAAGACTAACCAGACACAATAATGGGTTTGTGACTGCTACAAAAAACTGTCGGCCATACCGGATCATGGCATCCAAATCTTTCGCCACAGAAACCGAAGCCCGAATAGAAGAAGCCCGCATCAAAAAACAAAAAAGCAGAAAATATATTGAGTGGCTCATACAGGGCAATTGGTAGACACGCCCCGATTTTAATCGGGGTGACCCGCAAAGGTCGTATCGGTTCAAGTCCGATCCGGGGCACTAATAATCAATCATTCAGAAAGGTCGCATCTTACGGCCTTTCTTCATTTTAAGAAATTTGCTAACAAAAACTAGCCAACCTCGAAATTCATTTGCATAATTTCCAGGAAAGAAAGAACTCAACTAAAGCTAATTATGTTTACAGAAGGGACTTCAAATTGCAAAAATTTTCGGAAAATACTACTTTCGTAAATATGGGTTTTCTTTTATCTCCTGACTTATTGAATGTAAAGGTTTTGTAATTGATGTGGCTGCTTAATGGGTTATATGATGTACGGCTAAGTGCATTCGCTTAAAAGACAAAAATAAATCAGTTAACCACCGCGATTGGATTAATCACACCATAACTTTAAAAGTTATTATTTTCGCAATTTTTTAATCACTAAATCCAATCTCAATGAAAAACAGAATTTTTTCTGTTGCAGCCATCATGCTTGCATTTGCCTCAACATCTTTTGCGCAGTCAACTGCTTACGGTACCACAACCGCCGTATTAGTTACCCCAATTTCAATTTCTAAAACAACCGACATGCACTTTGGTACTGTGGCCGCAAGTGCTATTGCCGGTACTGTTGTTTTAGATTATGCCAATGGCCGCACTGCAACGGGTGGTGCCAGTTTACCAGCCGGTAGTACAACACAAACCACTGCTGTTTTTGCCGTGGTGGGTGAAGGAACCAGTGGCTTTGCCATCACCATTCCCTCTGCGCCAATTACACTTACAGGTTCTGTTTCTGGAACTATGACCGTAGGAACTTTTGTATGCGATGCGGGTGCAACAAGTGCATTAGTTGCAGGTGCTAAAACTTTAAAAGTGAAAGCAACTTTGAACGTACCTGCTAACACAGTTGCCGGCACGTATGAACATGCTGCTCTTGACGGAACAGGTTTGTTTGTAACCGTAAATTATAATTAAGCCCTCTTTTCTTAAATAGATATTCCATGTCTACGGAGATATGGAATATCTATTTCCAATATCCAAAATCCAATAGTATTCAAAACCATGAACGCTGCAATCCTAAAAAGAAAAACCAAATCAACTTATTCCTCTGTTGTTTTTATTGCCTTCATTATTTTATTTTCTACAACTGCACAAGCACAGGGCGATTTGCTTATGTATCCGAAGCGGATTGTATTTGAGGGTACAAAAAAATCTCAGACACTTAACCTTGCCAACAGCGGAAAGGATACGGTGCGTTACCTTATTTCGGTAATTCAAATAAGAATGAAAAAAGACGGCAGTTTTGAAAACATAAGCCAGCCCGATTCAGGTCAACTCTTTGCCGATAAATATTTCCGCTTTTTTCCACGCAGCGTAGTGCTGGCACCAAATGAAGCACAATCGGTAAAAATTCAATTAGTAAATAATAGCGAAAGGCAAAACGGTGAATACCGTTCTCATATTTATTTCAGGGCCGAGCCAATAAAAAAACCATTGGGGGAAGCAGAAATTAAAAAAGATTCCACTTCCATATCTGTGAATTTAACCGCAGTTTTTGGCATCAGCATACCAATCATTATCCGTGTGGGTGAATCACACACCGGGGTCACTATTTCAGAAGCTTCATTTCAATTACAGAACGATTCGATACCGAACCTGAAAGCAAGTTTTAACCGCACCGGAAACATGTCGGTGTATGGTGATATCTCTGTTGATCATGTTTCATTACAAGGCAAAGTAACACGTATCGGGATAGCAAAGGGAATGGCGATTTATACGCCCAACCTTGTTAGAGATTTTGATTTAATACTGGATAAAAATGCGGGTGTTGATTATCATAAGGGAAAGTTACATATTGTATATACAACACAGCCAGATGCAAAATCGGTGAAAATTGCAGAATTGGAGTTGAGGCTATAATTGTTAGAACAAACAATTATGGCGGGTTTATTTATAAACCTTGCTTTTTGAAATAACTAATGCAACCATGAAAACTTCTTTGCTTATATTCCGCTCATTACTTATTACCACTCTTTTTTTGCTGGTGGCGGGATGTACCAATTTTATATATGGCCAGGTAGCACTGTACTCACAAAATTTTGGAACCGGTACTGCATTCCCAACGGGATGGACAGGATCAAGTACAGACTGGCAGAATGTTACAACGAACTCTTCAACGGGATATACTGGTGCATCAGGAGGTGCAAGTGCACAATTTATAAACAACAGTACAACGGCAGGAACCCTAACGTATAATAACACAATCACTCCTATATCAACGGTGGGATATAAAGACATCACCGTGTTATGGGGTGGTAGAATGACGAGAATAAGTGGGACCAATACAATAGCTGTTACGTTGAGCTGGAGTGCAGATGGAAGTACCTGGAATAATGTTTCTTTTGCAAATATTACAACTTATGACGCCAACTGGTATTTGGTGAATAGTGCGGCAAGAATTGCTTTACCTGCAGGAGCTGAAGGAATTGCAAATTTACGTTTGAGATTAACTGCACAGCCATCAGGCGGAGGCACTAATACAAGTTACAGAGTTGATGATTTTACAGTACAGGGATGTGCTAACCCATCTGTTTCCGGCACATCCACAGCAACCTGCGTAGGTGGCAGCACTGGTACGATAACTGCTTCGGGCAGCGGCGGGCAATCACCTTATACTTATAGTTTGAATACCGGAACTTATCAGGCTTCAACATTATTTACCAGCTTAGCTGCTGGTTCTTATACTGTGAATGTTAAAGACAATTTGGGATGTATTGGCTCCACTACCATCAATGTCAGTGCATTTGCTACATCATTAGATAATCAGAATACGGCAGGTACTAATGCATGGATCGGGCATGTGTACGATGGTATTGCATTTAATAATTATGTTGGTCAATATAATTTAACCGAAATCTTCAACGAGGGGTTTGGCGGAAGTACCACTTGTTTCAATATTTCTTCCAATAGTATTACACGATCCATTTATACCGAATCATTCTCTGTAAAATACAGGATGAACTCGGCAAAGCGTGGTTTATATGTTGCAGATCTTGGTTCTGATGATGGAAGCCGTTTAACAGTTGATGGCACGATGGTATATAACAACTGGACTGACCAGGGGTTTACGACCATGCCCCGTGTGTTAATGAACCTGAACGGTGCCAGTTCGCTGTTGTATGAATTTTATGAAAATGCAGGAGGTAACCAGGTAGTGTTTCAAAACCTTACACTAGTATTGGCAAATACACTATCTGTCAATACGGCTCAAAGTATTTGCATTGGAAATTCAGGTATAGCTATTAGCGGGGATGTATATGGTGTCCTGCCTGCTGGTATTACTTTATCAGGGACAGGTTATCAGTGGAGCTACAGCACCACGCCCGGTGGTGTAAGAACCAATATAAGCGGTGCCACTTCTGCAACGTTTACTCCATCTTCTGCTGCAGCGCCTTTTAATGCAGCCGGCACGTATTATTTTTACAGAAATGCTGTAGTAAGCAGCACTAATAATATTGCTCCCAATCCTTATGTTGCCAGCAACGAATCAAATGCAGCAACTTTAACTGTTGTAGCTCCGCCATCAGCAACCATAAGTTATAGCGGAACTCCTTTTTGTACCACTTCGGGCGTAGGTTCAGTTACACAGACAGGAACAGGCGGTGGCACTTACACCTCCACTGCCGGATTAACCATCAATGCAGGAACAGGAGCGATAACACCGACAACAAGTACAGCCGGGTCTTATACCATTACCTATACAATGGCTGCATCCGGTGGATGTACACAACAAACAGCTACAACTTCAATACTAATAAATCAACCACCCACAACAGCAGCAGCCGGTACTAATCAAACAGGCACAACCACCTGCGGATTAACAACAGTTACGCTGGCAGCAAATGCTCCCACGATAGGAACAGGAGCATGGAGTATTGTATCAGGAGCAGGTGGAACGGTTACAACACCAACAAGCGCCACATCAACCTTCAGCGGAACGGCAGGAATTACTTATACATTAAGATGGACTATTTCAAATAGCCCCTGCACTGCATCAACCGATGATGTGGTTATAACATTTAATCGCAATCCAACAACATCGGCTGCAGGTGCTGATCAAACAGGAACTGCCACCTGCGGATTAACAACAGTTACTCTTGATGCAAACATTCCTTCTGTAGGAACAGGTGCATGGAGTATTGTATCAGGAGCAGGTGGAACGGTTACAACACCAACAAGCGCTACATCAACCTTCAGCGGAACGGCAGGAACTACTTATACATTAAGATGGACTATATCAAATAGCCCCTGTACTGCATCAACGGATGATGTGGTGATAACCTTTAATCGTAATCCAACTACATCAGCAGCCGGTGCTGATCAAACAGGCCCTGCTACCTGCGGATTCACAACTATAACTCTTGCAGCAAATGCGCCAACGGTAGGAACAGGAGCATGGAGCATAATATCAGGAGCAGGCGGAACAGTTACAACACCAACAAGCAACACATCAACATTCAGCGGAACAGCCGGAACAACTTATACATTAAGATGGACAATTTCAAATAGTCCCTGCACTGCATCAACAGATGACGTTACAATAACATTTAATAGTAGTCCTACGACTTCTAATGCTGGTGCTGATCAAACAGTAGCTGCCACTTGCGGATCACCATCGGTTACGCTTGCAGGAAATACACCTTCTGTAGGTACAGGAGTCTGGAGCATTGTATCAGGAACTGGCGGTACTATCACTACGCCAACAAGCGCAACCTCAACATTCAGCGGCGCACACGGAACAACTTATACACTGAGGTGGACTATTTCCAATAGTCCATGTACTGCATCATCAGACAATGTTGTAATAACGATCAATCAATACACTGCTTCAACTGATGACCAGGGTTTAGCTGGAACCGATACCTGGATTGGTCACATGTATGATGGAACAAATTTTTCGAGTTATATTGGCCAGTTCACAGAACCAGAAACTTTTAATCAATCGTTTGGTGGAAGTGCAACCTGCTTCAATGTTGTTTCAAATTCGTTGACAAGGTCCATTTATACGGAAACGTTTTCGGTAAAATACAGAATGAGCTCCACTAAGAAAGGGTTATATGTTGTTGATCTTGGATCAGATGACGGAAGCCGGTTTACAGTTGACGGGACAATGGTTTATAGTAATTGGGTTGCCCAGGGCATTTCCACCAAACCAAGGGTTCTGATGAACCTGAATGGTGCAAGTTCTTTATTGTATGAATATTATGAGAACGCCGGCGGCAACCAGGTGTTGTTTCAAAATCTCACACTTGTATTGGCCAACACCCTTTCATCAAATACCACGCAAAGTATTTGTATCGGAAACACGGGTTCTGCCATCAGCGGCGATATATATGGTGGGCTACCTTTAGGTATAACATTATCCGGCACGGGTTATCAGTGGAGCCACAGTACAACGCCCGGTGGTGTAAGAACGAATATAAGCGGTGCCACTTCTGCAACGTTTTCTCCATCAACTGCTGTAGCACCCTTTAATGCAGCCGGCACTTATTATATTTATAGAAATGCTATAGTAAGCAGCACAAATAATATTGCTCCCAATCCATATGTTGCCAGCAACGAATCAAATGCAGCAACTATATCGGTTACAACATTAGCTTCAGCTACTATTTCCTACAGTGGTTATCCATTTTGTAAATCAGCAACCACTGCTCAACCTGTTACGCAAACAGGAACAGCAGGTGGAACTTATTCATCTACAGCAGGGTTAACCATTAATGCATCGACAGGAGCAATTACACCAAACACAAGCACTGCCGGTACCTATACGGTAACTTATACCATGGCAGCAACTGGCGGATGTACTGAACAAACAACTACTGCTTCTGTAACCGTTACAACATTGCCGGAGGCAGCAATTTCATATAGCGGTACTCCTTTTTGTAAATCAGTTGCCACAGCGCAACAGGTTTCACAAACAGGTACAACAGGTGGTGTTTATTCTTCAACAGCAGGATTAAGTATTGATCCATCTACAGGAGATATTATTCCCGGTACAAGTGTAGCGGGCATTTATACTATTACTTATACTATGGCGGCGGCAGACGGATGTGCTGTTCAAACTGCAACAACCTCCGTAACAATAACTCCTGTACCAGCTGCAGATTTTTCTTATCCCGGTTCTCCCTATTCGGTAACTGCCGGCACGGCTACGGTTAGTTTTTCAGGAACTGCGGGAGGGACTTATTCTTCAACCGCTGGCCTTACGCTTAATGCAACAACCGGCGATGTCACCTTAAGTACCAGCACACCGGGAACATATATAGTCACCTATTCCGTAGCCGGAGCAGGAGGCTGTTCTGTTTATACAACCACAGCAGCCATTACGGTAGTTGTTACCACAAAAACATTTACCGGAACGGGTAACTTCAGTGATCCTGCACGTTGGACAGGAGGCACCCTACCAACAACAGGCGAGAACCTGGTGATTGATGGCACCTGCACAGTTGATAACAGTGTAACTACTGATAATATAGCTTATGGTACACTACAAATTGGAACTGCAACCGGCCGTACACTTAGCTGGATCGCCGGCGGAGCAAACCGTTTGAATGTATCGAACGTAAGTGCAGGCACTGTAGCCAGCACACTTAATATGACCAATGGCGGAACCCTGATCATCAGGGGAACATGGGCTTCTACCAACCTTACATTTACTTCGGGTGCAGGAACAATAGAATTACAATCAACAATAACGCTGCCTGCTGCTTATGCAACTTATAATAACCTTATCGTAAACGGATCGGGTATCACTGTTAGAGAAGGTGTAATAACAACGGTAAACGGAAACCTGGCAATAACAACCGGAACACTGAGTACAAATAATTTTAATTTATCTGTTAAAGGTAACTGGACAAATAATGTTTCAACAACCGCTTTTACAGCAGGAACAGCCACCGTTACTTTCAATGGCACAACTGCTCAAACGATCGGTGGAACATTTGCCACTACTTTTACCAATCTTACGATTGCAAATACAGTGAGTGCTGTTTCTTTAAATGTAAATACCAGCATTACAGGCAACCTTTCCGTAACCGCAAAAACATTTGACATTGGCGTTTATACTGCTAACCGTGCAACTGCAGGCGGAACACTTAGCTTATCCGGCAATACCATACTGAAGATAGGTGGAACTAATACTTTCCCAATAAACTTTACTACTAATACATTGAACGTAGCCAGTACGGTAGAATACTATGGCACCAATCAAACCGTAGCAGCCAGAACTTATGGTAATCTTACACTAAGCAGTGCAAGCGGTGCTGCCGTGAAAACCTTTGCTGCCACGACTTTTGCAATTGTAGGTAATCTTACAAGTACATTGGGCGCCGGTACTTCAGTTAGCTTTACTGCTGCTGCCATTCTTACCATCTCCGGAAATGTAACAATAGGTGCTTCCACTACATTTAATGGCGGCAGTTTTGCACACAGTGTTGCCGGAAACTGGGTTAACAGCGGAACATTTAATGGCAATACGGGAACCATTACTTTTTCGGGGCCTGGCAAAGGAGTAAGCGGATCGGGCACGCAAAATTTTAATAACCTTATTGTTTCGGCCTCCTTGATTACATTTTCCAACGAAACCATTAGCTTAGCGGGCAATCTTGCCGCTATATCATCAGGTTCTTTTATCCAGGCTTCGGGCGGAACAATGCTGATGACCGGCACGGACAAAACCATCAGTGGTACAGGGATTTCAATTGATAACCTGACTGTGAGTGGTACCGTAACCACCGCTGCATCTTTTAATATTACAGGTAATTTATCGGTGGACGGAAGCATTACTGCAAGTATGGGTAATATTACCATGAGCGGCAGTTCAAAAACGATATCAGGTACGGGCACTAAGGGTTTTGCCGGATTATCAGTGCCGGGTTCCATTACATCGGCTGTCAGTTTTTCCATAGCAAACAGTCTGAATGTTAATGGAAGTTTTTCTGCATCTGCAGGCACAGCAACTTTTACAGGAACTTCTTCCTTTAGCGGAACAGCTAATCTTTTCAATGCCACCATTAACGGAACATCATTGCAATTAGCTGCCAATTCAATGTTGGGAATTGCCAATACTCTTACCATTTCCGCAGGTACTTTAAATGTAACTTCATCAATACCCAATACCGTAAATTTTAACGGCACAGGGGCACAGAATATAAATGCCATTACTTATAACAATCTTGTTTTATCAAATGGCAACACAAAAACCGCGGCCGGCGCCATTACCACCAATAAAGATATTACCATTGAAACCGGAACAACCTTTTCCGCTTCTTCCTATACCCATACCATGTATGGCAACTGGAATAATAACGGAACATTTGTTGCAGGCACCAGCACGGTACAATTTGCAGGACCTGCTACGGCATACCTGACCGGCGTTACAACATTTAATATTCTTACCAGTAATACCAGCAGCGCTTCAACAGAACTGATATTAAATGATAATATTTCTGCTGCTATTGTAAATATGACCAATGGTATAATTACAACCGGATCAGATACCATTTCTATTACCAATACAAGAACCGGCAATGGTTTTATATATGGTAATATTCAACGCAATCATGCTTTTACAACCGGTGTGGCTTATGCTTTTGAGGGGCCAAACAATACAGTCAGCTTTTCTGCCGTATCAGGAGTAAACAGTATTATAGTATCTGCTGTCCTGTCAGCAGTAGGTGATTTTCCTTTTGGCAATGCTATCAGCCGGTATTATGATATCACAGTACCATCAGGTACCTATACTGCCACACTCCGCCTGCATTACAAGGATGAAGAATTAAATGGCAATACGGAAAATGAGATGGGCATGTGGAATTATGATTCAACACAATGGATACCGCTTGGTAAAACAGCCAACGATACGGTTTCCAATTATGTTGAGCAAAGCGACTTAACTGATATTACCAACCGGTGGACCATCTCCATTAACCCAACCGTCGTATTATGGAATGGCAGTGAAAGTACCGACTGGAATACAGCCGCTAACTGGACAGTTTACGTGGGCTCCGGATCAACACCGCCTGCAGCAACCGATGTTGTGGTTTTAGGCGGACTTGCACATACATATCAGCCAACCATCAGTACAACTGTAAATATTAAAAATTTAGTTTTTGTAGCAGATCATGAAGTTACGCTTACTATGGCCAGCGGCGGATCCCTTACTTCCGGCGATATGCAGGGTGTTTGGTATAATGATGCTTTACATACTATTAATACAAACGGACAAACCTTCACAATTAATGGAAACATGTTGCTGAGTGATGGCGTGGCCGGTCATGCTATTGATCTTAATATTGGATCAGGCATTGTAAACATATCCGGATCTCTTGTACAAACAGGCGGCGCCAATATAAATTTCAGCAGCGCAGGAATATTGAATATTTATCAGAATTTTGACCACAGCAGCGGCACATTTACTGCCGGCAGCGGAACCGTCATTTATAACGGCGATCAAAACCAGCACGTAGCGAATGTCAATTATAATAACCTTTCCATTAATAAAACTGCTGGAATAGCTGCTATAAATTCTGTTATAAATATTGCCGGGAACCTATTAATTTCCTCCGGGCAACTTGACAACAATTCTACCATAAACATAACAGGAAATGTAACGATAGATGCGGGAGCAACCCTTCATAACAATTATATGCTGCATGTTGGCGGCAACTGGATCAGGAATGGAAATTACTTTGGCACAGGAGCACAAATAGTTTTTAATGGCAACGGAACACAGACTATTTCGGCAACTACTTTCAATAATCTTGTGATCAATAAGCCGGTTGGTACCAGTGCAGAACTTACTGGTAATGTTTTTATAAACGGAAACTTAACCGTTACGTCCGGCACCCTGAATATAAAATCATTTAGTTGTGACAGGATTGTGGCGGGCGGCAATTTGATCTTAGCTGATTCAGCTACGTTTATACTCGGAGCCAATAATGCACCATTCAATTTTACTGCTGGTTCATTATCCAATTCCAGCACAGTTATAGCAGATGGCACAGGCCCGCAGGCAATATATGGGGAAAGCTATGGTAATATCATTTTCAGAAATGCCGGACTTAAAACACTTATAACACCCATTACAGTGAATGGCACTTTGACCATTGAGAATGGGTCAAATTTTGATGGCGGCTCTCAGACACTTACATTGAATGGCAACTGGGTCAATAACGGAACTTTTACCCCATCCACCAGCACCATTATAGCAACAGGTATTACTAAAACCATTTCTGGTAATACGACCTTTAACCGCTTTTCGGTATATGGAAGTTATACCCTTTTGAATAACCTTACTTTTGACCAGTTACTTATTATTAACAGCACTGGATCCCTTTCCGCCGGTACCGGTATTCAAGTTACCATGAATGGCGATTTAATCAACAGCGGTATTTTATTTACACTTGGGACAACAACTTTTACCGGTAATGTTTTACAAACATTGAGTTTGCTAAATGCTGTTCAAACAGTGGCTATTACTGTTAACTTCAACGGTTCTGTTCCTCCTGAAATGATTTCAACTTCAGCTCCCCAATTTGGTTACCTGAATATTAATAATACTGGTGGTGTGAACCCCAGCGTGGGATGGAACATCGCATATGGGTTGACTGTGGGAAGCGGCGCTTCATTTAATGGTGGTATCTCTACCCATAACATACTGGGCAGTGTCACCAACAATGGCACTATTACCAGCAGCGGCATTATGAATTTTATACCATCATCAGCCGTTACAGTAAACCTTGGGAATGATTTTTCAAGCACGGGTAGTGTGGTTTTTGGAGGTACAGGCGCCATGACATTGGCAGGGGGCCCTGTCTCATTCAATAATGTGGTTATATCCAATATAAATGCAGCAGGAATAACGCCGGTATCTGACTGGGAGATGGCAAATAATTTCACCATAAACAATGGCTCCGTATTAAATGCCGGTAATCGTAATTATTTAATAGGCGGTAGTATAATAAACAATGGAACGGTTAACAGTGGTACCTCCACTTTTACATTTGATGGCACCACCGATCAAACCGTAACGACAATGACTTTTTATAACCTGAATGCTATGAATTCCGGCGGTAAGGTTACACTCCTTGATGCAACAGTTAACAATAACCTTAGTATTACAACAGGAACCCTCAGTATTGGCAATAATGAAATAGGACGAACCATTGCAGTAAATGGAAATATAACAGTAGCCGGCGGAACCACACTCAATGTTGACAGCACTTCCAATGCAACTCACCTGCTTACAGTAGGCGGCAACATCATTAACAGCGGAACATTAAACCTGCGGCCCGATGCAAACAGTTTTTGCAACGTAACATTTAATAAAGTGGGTATACAAACTGTTTCAGGAATAGGCGACACAACCAATTTCAATAAAATTTTTATTGACATGGGTGTTTCTGATACCAACTATGTAGATATTACAGCAATCAATTTTTCAGCACCAAACGGTTTTCTAACACTTAACAACGGATCGTTTAATCTGAACAGTGCAGGCGTAAGCGTTACTCCTTTTACCACCGATATTGCTACCGGTAATTTTTTAATACCGGCTACAGCAGGTCTTTGGGTAAATGCCGGAACCATTAATTCCTCTAACATGAACTGGACAATTGCAGGAACTGCAAAAGTTACAGGTGGCACAATGAATATGGGCAGTGCAATTAATAATATGGTAATACCAAAAGCTACTGCAAATATTATTATAAACGGCGGAAACTTAAACCTGGCATCGGCGATAAGTAATCCGGGTGCTGCATGGGGATACAATATGCAGGGCGGAATCATGACAGTAAATTCACAAGGCAGCAATGCTTCAGGTGTTGCACCGTTTAATATGGATGCAACTGGCTCATCATTCAACATGAGCGGGGGAACCCTCATTATTAAAGATGCAGGAGGAAGCGCAGGCCAGAATCTTGGTTATAAAAACCTGTCCAATGCGGGCAGTGGTTTTACAGGAGGTACATTGCAAATAGGTAATTCATTAACAACAGCTTCAAGCTTATTTGGTCTTGTTTCAACCAACCCCATTTATAATTTAACGGTAAACAGCGCCAATGCTACAGCTATACTTCAAACACCGGTAGTAGCGGTAAGTAATAATGTTACCGTTACATTGGGAACTTTAAATATAGACAGCCTGACTTTAAAGATTGGTGGCGCCATCAGTAACAGCGGAACGTTTACCGCCAGCAAGGGAACCATTGAAATGAACGGAGTTGCTGCACAAACAATACCTGCCGCAGCTTTTGCAGGAAATACAGTGAAAGGTCTTACTATAAATAATAATGCAGGCGTTACACTCGGCGGCGCCATCAATCTTACAGATGTTATAACTGTATCAAATGGCAGCCTGGCATCTAACGGATACCTTACTTTAAAATCAACTGCTACGGCAACAGCAAGAGTAGCTCGTATTACTTCGGCTGCTATTACGCCCATAAGTGGAAATGTAATAGCAGAGCGTTACATACCTGGCCGGCGTAAGTATCGTTTAATTACCAGCTCTGTAACAACGAGTAGCAGTTCCACGTTAACCACAGGACAAGAAGGCCTGTCAATCTGGGGCAATTGGCAGAATGGGGGAAATAACCTTACTGCCAACATAGGAACAATTATAACGGGTGGTAGTAGTGCCGATGGTTTTGACACACAAACCCCGAACGCCTCGCTTTATACATACAATGATTCAACCCGGTTATATGTCCGCTTTTCAACTTCCAACGGAAAGAACACAAAATATACTCCATTGAAAGCAGGTGTGGCGTATTACATGTTTGTATATGGCGATAGAACCAATACTATCACAACCTCTTCTCCCAAAATCACAACCTTCAGTTCAACCGGAACTTTATTAACGGGCGACCAGGTATATAGTACAAGTTCAGCTATTCCTCTTTCCGGAGTTACAGATAGATATACTTTGCTTGGAAATCCATTTGCATCACCTATTGACTGGTCCACCATTCCAAAAACAGATATTGCAAATACTTTTTGGGGATGGGACCCAAATCTAAGTAGTACCGGGGGATACGTTACTGTTAGTATGGTGGGAACTGTTACGTTAATCGCTCCATTTTCGGGAAGCACAGGATTGAATCAGTACATTCAACCAGGACAAGGGTTTTTTGTGAAAACCACTGGTGCGTCTCCGTTACTTACCATTCGTGAACAAGATAAGTCGGGCGTATTTAATGGAATTGCTTTCATTGCCAATCCAGACCGCGATAACCATATGTCTGAGACTAATCAGGGCTTAGAGCAAATGCATACAGAAATTCCCGGAACTTCAAACACCACAAATATATCACCAGCCAACATATCCTTACTTGCCATAAATCTGCAGTATAGTAATGGCCCTAATAAAATTTTGGCTGATGGTGTACTGGCAGCTTTTGGCTCCGGTTTTTCCGACCAGGTAACAAACGAGGATGCCTCAAAAATGGTAGGAAATGCTGAGACTATTTCAATTGCCAATGGTACATCGGCATTAAGCATTGATGCCAGGCAAATGCCGCAGAATAACGACACTCTTTTTTTAAATGTATCAAGACTTACAAAATCAAAGTACACATTACAAATATTTTCTCAGCAAATGGAAGGCAATAACATACAAGCCTACCTGGAAGACAGCTATCTGAACTCTGTGCAATCATTGTCACTAACTGATACCAACACAATAGTTTTTGATGTAAATGCTGCAAATGCTGCTTCATTTGATGTGAACCGGTTTCGTATCGTTTTCAGGGAACCTATAGCGTTGCCGGTAAAATTTACTTCAATAACTGCAAAACAAACAAACAGTGGTATACAAATAGATTGGGACGTAGCTGAAGAAAGCGGCATTCAGATATATGAAATAGAGAAATCTATTGATGGCATCAATTTTAGCAAGGCAGGAGAAGTAAAAGCCAGAGGAAATAATAGTTCTGAAAGTTACCATTGGCTGGATGTAAATCCAAAAGCAGGCAACAACTATTACCGGGTTCGCGCTATACAGGCAGACGGAAAATTTTTCATCAGCAAAGTGGTGTCAGTAAAAATAGCTGCGGGTGGAACATCTATTAAAGTATTTCCGAACCCGGTAAAAAATCAACAAATAAACATACAATTAAACGGAATGAAAAAAGGAAAATATACAGTAGTATTATTCAATTCGGTGGGTCAGCAAATGGCTAAGTATGTTATTGACCATGCAGGAGGCTCATCACATCAAACCATTCCTTTTAGTAAAAAATTACTTCCAGGTCTTTATAATTTACAAATTCAAAATTCAAACACCCGATATGACGAGAAGATCTTCATAGAATAATTATGCAAAAACAAATTGCACATAAGCGACAACGGTTAATGAAAACTCTATTTGTGATCCTAATAAGTTTTACATCAGTTTTTTGTTTTGGCCAACCTACCGATAGCCTGCCTGGCGACCCTGGTGGCATATCTGTTTATCCGGTTCAAAACATGAGCTTTGGCGCATTTTCTACTGGAAACGCAGGAGGAACAATAATTATTTCAACTAACGGATCACGGTCTGTAACGAGTGATGTGATTGCTCTCAACCTGGGTACGCTATATTACCAGGCAATTTTTGATATTGATGCACCTCTGGGTTCCATTGTTTCTATTTTAAATGGACCAGATGCGCTACTTACCGGAAGTAATGGAGGTTCAATGTCAATGCGCATTGGCGGTTCTGATCCCCCTTCACCTTTCATAACTAATGTATCTCAACCGACAAGAACTCAGGTGAACATTGGTGGAACACTTACTGTGGGAAACGCCGCAGCAAACCCTCCTGGCACATACACAGGAACATTCTATATAACCTTTAACCAGGAATAATCAAAATTGAATAAACTATAAAACCCTGGCAAACGTAACCAAATATGGACACAAACTAAACTCCCTACTCTGTCAGTTTTTTACCTGGCGGACAAGAAGCGTTATAATAATAATATTTTTTTTCTTCCTGAATCTGTCAAATTCATATAGTCAGGCAGGGGGTGCATTTATGCCGGTTGCTTTCAACTACACATTGGCAGATACAATTTTTGATAAACAGGTAGATGGTGAATATTATGATGAAGTTGCGATTACACTGCATGTTCCCCGTATAGGTAGTTTGGAAATACAAGCTCTTATTATTGGTCAACAACTGTATTTGCCGATAAATGAACTTTTTGATTTTTTGAAGATCCGCAATATCGTCTCTCCGGATTTTGATTTGGTGCAGGGTTTTTTTGTGTATCCGAAAGACAATTATTTTATTGATAAAACAAATAACCGTATCGTTTACCGCTACAATAATTATGCGCTGAACCCAGGGGATCTGATACGTACAGAATCAAATTTGTACCTGAAATCGGATTATTTCGGAAAGGTTTTTGGATTAGAATGTGTATTCAATTTTCGAAGTCTCACTGTTACTTTAAATACAAAAATAGAATTGCCTGCCATCAGGGAAATGAAACTGGAAATCATGCGCCGCAACATCAGCAAATTGAAAGGCGAAAGAAAAGCGGATACTATCATCCAACGCAACTTTCCATTGTTTCATGTAGGCATGGCCGATTGGTCGGTAATCTCATCGCATCAAACCAACCGCAGAACAAGCACAAGAGGTTATCTTGGTATTGGCGCCATTGCAGCAGGTGGCGAATTAAATTTGGGTTTAAATTATTTCAGCGATGAAAAAATAAATTTACGGCAACAGTTTTACCAGTGGCGATATGTGAACAACGACAATAGCGCAATGAAACAGGCAACCGCCGGAAAAGTTTTTGCTCAATCAGTGGCATCTGTTTTTGCACCGGTTATTGGCGTTCAATTTTCAAATACACCTACCACCTACCGTCGTTCATTTGGCACTTATATATTGAGCAATACCACAGAACCCGAGTGGACGGTGGAACTGTATGTAAACAATATTTTGGTGAATTACACAAAAACCGATGCATCGGGGTTTTATAGTTTTGAAGTGCCGATGGTTTATGGCAATTCAATAGTCAAGCTCAGGTTTTACGGGCCCTGGGGAGAAGAAAGAACGAGTGAAAAATTTATCACCGTTCCCTTTAATTTTATTCCGCTTGGCCAGTTTGAATACAATGTAACCGGCGGTGTGGTAGAAAACAATGAAAAGAGCCGATATGCAAAAGCCAATTTAAATTATGGATTAGGAAGTTGGATTACTATTGGCGGCGGCATGGAATATCTTTCATCAATTGCAAATTTAAAAACCATGCCTTTTGTAAATGCTTCAATGAGAGTTGGTTCGCATTTATTGTTTTCTGCCGAGCATAATTATGGTGTTCGATCAAAACTAACGGCCAGTTACAGGCTGCCATCCAACCTGCAGGTTGATGTGAATTATACAAAGTATGTACCGGGCCAAACCGCTATCAGAAATAATTATTTTTCAGAGAAAAAGATTGTTTTGTCCATGCCTTTTCGAAGCAATAAATTAACGGCGTTCAGCAGGTTTACACTCAATCAATTTATTTTTCCCAACGACAATTCTCTTCTAAAAGAAAAACAAAAAAACACTTCTGCCGAGTTGCTTTTTTCGGCTGTTATAAAAAACATCAGTTCCAACTTAACAACGTTTGCAGTTTTAGGCAGCCAGGGAAATCCATTGGTTTATACCAATCTGTCGTTCACCTTTCGATTGCCAAAAGGCTTAAGATTTACTCCGCAGGCGCAGTACGAATACAAACAAAAAAAATTGAGTTCTGTACGTGCCGTGGTAGAAAAAAACATTTTCAATCGGGGCTTTATCAACCTTGCTTATGAAAAAACATTGGTGAATAACAACCTAAGCTCGGCAACCATTGGACTCCGTTATAATTTTTCTTTTGCACAAACATTTTTTTCGGCAACACGCAACCGTAATGCAGTTGCTTCCACACAATTGGTTAGCGGTAGTTTTTTGTACGATGGTAAATCAAACTACCTCGGCACAGGCAATCAAACCAATGTGGGCAAAGGCGGTTTTATTATTTCACCGTTTTTAGATTTGAACTGCAATGGCAAACGTGATGCCGGTGAACCAAAAGCATATGGATTGAAACTGCGTGTAAGAAGCGGCCGCATTGAGCACAATATAAAAGATACTTCTATACGAATTACCGGTTTAGAAGCCAACACCAATTATTTTATAGAATTAGACAAATCAGGTTTTGATAATGTAGCCTGGCAGTTAAAACACCAAACCATTAGTGTTACCGTGGAACCAAACAATTTTAAATTAATTGAAGTAGCAGTTGCCGTAGCAGGCGAAGTTTCGGGGACTGTTTATTATAACAATGGCAAAACAAAAAATGGGCTGGGCCGCATCATTGTAAATATTTTCGACACCAACAATATGCTTGTTGCCAAAACCATAACCGAAGAAGATGGCTATTTTAGTTATATGGGTTTAGCACCCGGCAAATACACATCAGGAATTGATGCAGTGCAAATGAAAAAATTGAGCATGAAATCTTCATCATCAACATTTACCATTTTGCAAAATATTGATGGCGATGTGGTAGAGGGTTTGGAGATAGTGGTGGTGGATGACGGAAAATAATTAAGCTTGCCGCCTTACTTTCTCACTCATTACTCCCGCTGCCGCTAAAGCTATGGCGGGCATGTAAATCCCTGATTTTTAATTAGGGTGGCCAGCAATGGCCGTACTCCGATTCATATCGGAGTCCAGGTATTTATTTAAAGCGACATTTGTCGCTTTTTTGTTAAATGTATTTTGTCTATCTCCTCTATTCAGAAAAATGTGACCGATATTATATTGATTATGCTGCTGATGTTCAAGTCAGGCTGCAACGGCATAATAATGGGTTCGTGACTGCTACAAAAAATAGTCGGCCATACCGGATAACACAAGGATAAAAACATTAAGCAATGAAAGTAAGATATTATAAAAGACATAAAGCATACAACAAACGGATGGTATTACTCCTGCTCCATTATTATGTGCTTCGTTTAAAAGAAGTTTACCCTGGTATGGCCATTGTGATGGTCAAAATCTTTATCCTAATTTCTATGCTGATGTATATCTTTAATGCAATGGAAAAATACATAGGGATGTATTCATACATATAAAAAATAATCCAGCTTTCAGGTAATGTATTAAAAATTTAATTCCTCCTTTTTTTACAACACATCATTCCTTAATTTTAGCCAAATACTAATAGATGCCTACGAATATTAAATGTCCTAAATGTTCATTCGAATTCCCCATTGAAGATGCTGTATCAGAAGAATACAAAAAGGAATTGCGGGAACAGATGGTCAATTTCAAAAAACAAAAAGAGGAAGAACTTTATAAAAAAGAACAGGAATGGAAGCAACAACTGCAACAACAGGAAAGAGAATTGTTGTTGAAAAATGAAACTGAAAAAAAACAATTGCAGAAAGACCTGGAAGAAAACCTGCGTAAAAAGATCATTGGAGATTTTGAAAATCAACTGACACTTTTACAACAAAACAATGCAGAAACCGAAGAAAAATTAAAAGAAGCCCGCAAAAAAGAATTGGAATATTATCAGAAAGAACAAGCGCTGAAAACACGGGAAGAAGAACTGGAAATCCAAATGCAAAAAAGAATGCAGCAGGAAAGAGAAAAGCTTGCCGAGGAAATTCGCCGCCTTGAATATCAAAAAACAGAAGCCCGCGACATGGAGCATCAACTCCGGATGAAAGAACTGGAAAAACAACTGGAAGACCAGAAAAAATTGGTTGATGAAATGAAACGTAAGGCAGAACAGGGTTCCATGCAGTTACAGGGGGAAGTACAGGAATTGGCGTTGGAAGAATTGTTAAAAGCATCTTTTCCATTCGATGTTATAACCGAGGTTGGTAAAGGAAGCCGTGGAGCCGATTGTATACAGGCTGTTCGTAATAATTTCGGACAGGAATGTGGAAAAATTATTTATGAAAGTAAAAGAGCACAAAATTTTTCTGTAGAATGGATAGAGAAATTAAAAAAAGATATGCGCAGCCAGGGCGCCGATATTGCGGTAATAGTTACCCGCATAATGCCTAAAGAAATGGAATGCTTTGGTTTAAAAGATGGCATATGGATTTGCAGCTTTGGAGAAGTTAAAGCATTGGCCAGTGTTTTGAGAGATGGTGTGATCCGTGTTTATAATTCAGCCGCCAGCCAGCAAAATAAAGGCGATAAAATGCACCTGTTATACGATTATTTAATCAGTAACGAATTTGCCGAACAATGGAGCGCCATACGCGAAGGATTTCAATCCATGAAAATGTCCATACAAAGAGAACGCGATGCGATGGAACGTTTATGGAAAGCCCGTGAAAAACAATTGGAAAAAGTATTGTTGAATGCGGCGCATATTCGCGGTTCAATAGAAGGTATTGCCGGTTCCAATTCCATTGACCTGCATTTACTGGAAGATGCGGATATGAATGAAGAAGAGAATGATTAACTCATCACCCACGTTAATACGATGTCTTCAAAATGATGATAATGGATTTGCAGTTCAATAGCCGTTTTCGTAAAATGGCAATGAATTAAACTTTCAGAAAGTTCATTTTTACCCAGTAAAATATGATCACTGAAATCAACCTGCCCATCCCCATACCATTTAAATACAGATTCTTTGGCAGACCATAATAAGGTCAGCTGCCTGTTGTCAGTCATACCAAAAGAAGTCTTTTCATTATCGTTCAAAAATTTGTGGGCTATTTTTTCAATTTTAGGGGTTGGAATTTCAATATCGATCCCAACCCTGGCAGTTTTACTTACAATGGCCGCGGCATAATCACCACAATGAGAAATAGAAAAATGATATTCCTCGTTGGCCAAAAAAGGTTTTTTGGTGTCGGCAATCTGAATCAGCCTGTATGGAAAAGCGGGATAGAGATAAGGCAATAAAAAACGACCTGCAAAGTGCTGCAAACGTTTATGCGGGTGTGTTACCTGTTGTTTTACGGGCACATTATGCTCAAAAAAAGCTTCAGGCTCTTCGATCTTCCAAATACCTAACCGCGTAGTATCGTTAATTTGTTGTTGAAAAAAAATCGGCATTGCTTATAGAATCATCATTATTTTGCTGCACTAAAATAGGCAAAGATAAATAAGCTGCACCAGTGCTTAAATTTATCAGGCAAAACATCACTAAAAAATAAAAAAACATTATGATCCTCAGCGACAAGCGAATTATGGAAGAAATGGAAAAAGGAACATTGAAAATTGAACCTTACCAACGTGAAAACCTGGGGAGCAATTCCTACGATGTTCATTTGGGTAAAACGCTGGCTACTTATAAAGAGCATATTCTGGATGCCAAAAAACATAACCAGATTGAAGCATTTGAAATTCCCGACGAAGGTTTTGTGTTATACCCGCATATTTTTTATCTCGGTGTAACTGCCGAATATACAGAAACACACGCCCATGTGCCTTTCCTGGAAGGTAAATCGAGTACTGGCCGGCTCGGCATCGATATTCATGCTACGGCAGGTAAAGGAGATGTGGGTTTTTGCGGACATTGGACGCTGGAAATTTCAGTAAAGCAGCCGGTGAAAGTCTATAAAGGAATGCCTATTGGTCAATTGATCTATTTCCCTGTGGATGGTGAAATAGAAATTAAATACAACCAGAAAAAAGATGCAAAATATAGCGGCCAGCCGGATAAACCTGTTGAAAGTATGATGTGGAAGAATAAGTTTTGATGTTTTTGGGGCTATCAACATCCTGTCCATTATTCAGCATTTGTCCGGGCTGTACGCTTGTAGTCCTCGCTGCGCTGCGGGCTACCGCTTCCATCCCGCAGCCCTTCATCTGCATAAAACCATGGAGCAATACTCCCCTTGATGACTTTGATCTTTTAATTGGGGTAACTTCCATAACACATAGTTTGACAATGGTAACGAACAACACGGACCATTTTAAGCGTATCAACGGAATAAATTTGGAAGACTGGACGAAGTAAAAGCACATGCTAACAAAAGTGCATTAGCGATAACTTTAAAACACATATGACCCCGAAGGGGTCGAATCACCGGAATAAAAACCGGACATGATTTAGTGCCCCAAAAAGTAAGCTGCTGTTGGTTTTTACCATCACAAATTTTCATTACCAAACTTTTTACGATAAGCTTCCAGCCAGGCCACAACCTGGTTGTAGCTTGCCGTTCCGGCAGGTTGCTTATTGGCTTTTAAAAACAAGTTGAAAATGCCCATAAAATAATCTTCTGCAACACTTTCATATTTCTCACTGAAAATCTTTAATTCCAACAAATCCCTAATAACCTGCGGATGAAGTTTTTGCCTGTAAGCAGCCGCCAATGCTGTATCCCTTTTGTATATTTCGTATACTGAATACCGGTACATTTCGAAATAAATACTGTACCGCCCGCCAACTGACGGATGCTCCCTGCCAGACAGGTAAGCCATAAAATTGGCTTCATTTTCTTTTGCATAACCAACCTGGTGAGCTATCTCATGAAATGTAATAAAAGGTCTTGTAAAAACAGGTACAGTCGTATTTACCTGACCTTCGCCGGTAAATGGATTATAGTAACCGGAAAAACCCAAAAAATTTCCGGCATAACTAAAAATGGAAGGTTTTAATGAAACGGGTTCATATTTTAAAAAGGGATATTTTACTGATATGGCCTGGTAGGCTTCATCCCCCATTTTAAACAATTGCTTTTTACTTTTCAATTCTGTTCTTTCGGCCATGGATACCTGCGCAGCCAGTTCATTCAATTTTTTCTGTAATAACCCGGTCAGCGTGTCCAGTTCCTGCAATGTATATGGCTTTACATCCAGGCTAAGTTGGTAAGCAATTCCTTTTCGGCTGTAATTCATTCCCCAGGAAATGTAAAAAACTACAAAGATCACCAAACACCCAAATAAAAAGCCCTTAAGACTGCTCGCAAAAAAGTCCCTGGTCCATTGGCGCTTGAAAATCCGTCTGACAGATTGAACAATTTTAACAATGATTATAATAATCAGGAAAAGGTAAAGGATGTCGCCCAGGCTGAATGGAATCCAACCAAGTAATAATCGCCATCCATAGCTGAACTTGGGATAAAAACCCGTGGCATAATAATTTTCCACTAAAAGGGAATACCTGCCAAGGATAATGATCAAAAGAGAAAGTATAACCACAATGAGCCATACTTTAAGATTAATTGTTCTATTTAACCATGAATCCTTTTTCAACATGCCGGTTATCGTTAACTTGTAAAGCAACTCAGTACAACCTGTTTCCGTTTAAATAGCCTTAAAAATATTGATTTGTACCTTATTTTATAAATTATTTTCCCCTACCTTTGCAAACTCTTAAAAAGTGACTCATGAACCAGAAAAGGGATTTTGAGATAGCTTTTGTGGGATTGAAACCTGGTATACACGAGTACCATTTCGAGATCACTGATAAGTTCTTTGAATCTTTCCAGCAGCAGGATTTTCATAACTGCAATGCCACAATTAAATTGACGCTTGACCGGCGCTCAGGATTTCTATTATTGAAATTTGAGATAGGCGGTCATCTCCAGGTAATCTGTGACAGGTGTAGCAATGATCTTCCTCTTCAACTCTGGGATGAATTTGATATGACCGTAAAAATGGTTGACGATCCGGCGATGATGAATCAGCAGGAAGAAGACCCCGATGTGTTTTTTATATCGCGAACAGAAAGTCATATTAATTTAACCGATTGGATCTACGACTTTATAAACCTGAGTATCCCGATGCAAAAAACCTGTAATTACGAAAATATGGACGGGCCAAATTGCAACAAAGCAGCGCAGGATATTTTACAAAAGTTGAGAATCGATAATGAGAAAGAAGATAACCCGATCTGGAAAGGTCTCGAAAAATTTAAAGACTTAGATAAAGAATAACATCAAATAAAAATATTTTTTCGAATAGTATAAAAGTGAGTTATGCCAAATCCCAAACGCCGACACAGTCAGCAAAGAAGCGCTAAGCGCAGAACACATTATAAAGCAGTCCCTGCCACACTTAGTACAGACAGTACTACCGGTGAAGTACATGTGCGCCATCGTGCTCATGTTAGCGAAGGTAAATTGTATTACAAAGGACAAGTGGTTGCAGAGAAATCTCCCATTAAGAAATAAGGACACCAATTTAAATTCTTCGTAGATTGCCGGAGATGAACATTGGTTTAGATATGATGGGTGGTGACTTCGCCCCGCTTGAAGCGGTGAAGGGTATCCAAATGTACTTATCTGAACAGAATGATTCTCCGGCTAACTTGTTTTTAATAGGCGATGAAGAAAAGATCAACCAGCTTTTAATTGATCATAAAGTAGATTCCACTCATCTTACCGTTGTCCATGCCCCACAGGAAATCGACATGCATGAATCTCCTATCAAAGCCTTAAAAGAAAAACCTCAATCTTCTATATCCATTGGATTTCAATACCTGGCTGCCGGTAAAACCGATGCATTTATTAGTGCCGGTAACACGGGTGCCATGTTGGTTGGCTCTATGTTCAGTCTGAAAGTTATTGAAGGTGTATTAAGACCAACCATTGCAACCGTTTTACCAAAGGAAAATGGCGGTACCGGTTTACTGGTTGATGTGGGTATTAATGTAGACTGCAAACCGGAAAATTTGAACCAGTTCGCCATCATGGGGTCCATCTATGCACAATGGATGTTCGGCGTCAATACACCACGGGTTGGGTTGATCAATGTGGGCGAAGAAGAAGGAAAAGGCAATATGATCGCCCAGGCCGCTTATCCCCTGCTTAAAGAAAATAAACAAATAAACTTCGTAGGAAATATTGAAGGCCGCGATCTATTATTTGATAAGGCTGATGTAATGGTTTGCGATGGGTTTACCGGTAACATTATATTAAAAATGGCTGAATCTCTTTTTGAACTTGCGCAACTTAAAAAAATAGAACACTCCCATTTCGACCTTTTCAATTTCGAGATCTATGGCGGCACACCCGTACTTGGTGTGAGTAAACCAGTGATGATCGGCCATGGCATATCACATGCGCTGGCATTTAAGAATATGATCATTGCCGCTAAAAAAATGGCGGACACCAATTTGCTGGCAAAAATGCAGCAGGCTTTCACTTAAAAATCTTCACTTTTTCTTTAAAGCATGCTTGTTATCTTTAAGAAAACAAGATAATTGAGTATTTTATTCCATATTATTTTAGCGATAAGTTTGTTTGCTTCCGGCAAGGAAAATGTACCAACTGAAACCGTGTATCCGTTCCAGTTTGGAGATAACACCATCAATTTGATTATTACAGAATTTGAAGGAACCAGAAATTTGGTGATGATTAACCTTCATGATAATGAAAGAACTTCCATAAACGCAGGAAAAAAAGTATTGTCTGAAAAAGGCGGGATTCTTATTCGTATTGACAATCAAAACACCCGGTTAATTTCTTTTATGCTGGATGATAAAAAATACACTTTTGATCCAAACAGGATGTTTACCCGCCCAGGAGTTGAAGCTTCTCTTAAACTCAATAGCCAGTCAACTCCACAGGCAATTGATATTGTAAGCAGATTTGCAGATTCGCTTTTATCAAAAATTCCACAGAATACGGAAAAGATAATTGCCCTACACAATAATGATGCTTCACCCGGACTATCTATTCACAGTTATTCTCCGGGAGGCGCCTATGAAAAAGAAGCAACACAGGTATACGTAAACTTCGAAAAAGATCCCGACGATTTTTTTCTTTCCACTACGCACCCGCATTTTTTAAAAGTTGTTACCCATGGTTATAACGCCATATTACAAAACAATAAAGATGTTACCGATGATGGTTCTTTAAGTGTTTATATGGGATTAAGAAATAGAGCTTACATCAATGTAGAAGCGGAGCATGGCCATGAAGAAGAACAAACGAAGATGCTTCAACATCTATTGAAAGAATAAAAACATACTAAGGATTGGTTGACCAGATGGAAACATCTTTTACAAAAACCCTCCGGTTTAATTTTAAATGACCGATAACGAGTTCCGCGAAATCTTCCGGGTGCATAACCCGCTCTTCATCACCTGTTATTAAATTTGATTCATGTGCCAGTTGAGTAACCACCGTACTTGGCGCCATCGCTGTCACCCTGATATTGTGTTTCCTTACTTCCTGCATTAAAGATTCGCTTAACCCGAAAACACCGAACTTACTCGCACTGTAAGCAGCGGTTGTTGCACTGCCTCTTAAACCTGCAGTGGAAGATATGTTGACGATGTCCCCTGTTTTACGTTCAATCATAGACGGTAGTACAGCGCGGGTCGTATAATAAACGCCCAAAAGATTTACCCTGATCATGCCCTCAACATCAGCAGGCGCGATCTCCAAAAATTTACCTAGGTTGGCAATGCCCGATTATTAACCAGGATATCAATATTTCCAATTTCTTGCATGGCCTTTTCAACAGCATCATCCACTGCATGCATATCCCCTACATCTGCTGTTAATATAGAAACTTTAACGCCCAGATTTCGTAATTCATCTGAAAGCGTTTCAAGGTCTTGCTGTGTACGTGCCAGGATGGCCAGGTTTACGCCTTCTATAGCCAATGCAATGGCTATCGCTCTTCCAATTCCTTTACCGGCCCCGGTTACTAATGCATTCTTCCCATTTAATGAATCCATGATAATTTTTTATTAGTTAATATTCTTATGCCTGGCTTGTTTCTCTTGTTGCCGCTGCAGGTATTTCAACCGGATCATTTCCTGAGCCGGTCCTAATTTCCGCATTTTACTTTCGAGCCAGCTAATTATATCTAAATACAAATAAGCCCTGATTTCTGTTTTATTTTGTTCATACTTTTTCAGATTTTCTTTTAACTCGATCAGCGCTTTATCCATATCTTTTGATTGGATATAAAATGAATTACGCAAAAAGCGGAATATTTCTTTTTCTACCATTCCAAGGTTTTGCATTTTAGCCATGAAGCGGTAAACGGATTTAGTAAGATATTCAAGCAATTCATAATTACCTAACTCATAGTGAGCTATCAGGTGTAATAAACGGGCATAGCATTGGAGATCTGTTCTAAGTGGTGTACTGCGGTTAATGATTCGGTTAAGGTATTCAATGGATTTATCTATTTGTCCGCAACCAAAATAAAGGCTGGCGATCTTATAATAAAAGACCAGAATGCGGTGGGAGTCCAGTTGCAGTTTATACTCTTCAAGCTTTTCTTCTATCTCAGGAACCAATGAAACGCCTTCTGTAAAACTACCTTCCAGAAAATGTTTGTTAATCTTGGCGATATACAAATAAATGAATGTTTGTATTTGCACATTGTCGTTGATCGTTGCACCATTTTGATAAAAGTTTTCAAATTGCGCTAATGTTTTATTGAACTTTTCATCATTCTGCAGCATGAAGTGAGCATTCAGCAGGTTATGCATTCCTTTTACAAAGAATAAAGGTTCTACCAGCTTCATGGTGTCATTTTGTTCAAACAGATCAATCCATTTCTGGCAATACCGGTAATAAATCAAAAGATCCTGGCGTATATATCCATACCAGCAATAGCATTGATTTAAATACAACTTTTCGTAAAAACCATTTACTGAATTAGCAGCAGCAGGAAGATTGCTTTCAAAAAATGATTTCAATTCATCTGCTTCCTGCTGGTTTCGCACATGGCCATGATGTATATACCAATCATATAAACGCAAGGAAAGATTTGATAGTTTTCCGATCATCACCAATCGCTCACCCATTTCATCCACTTCTTTCGACAGATCTGCCGCACGATTTTCATTACTGCGGGTAATATGTAGTCCTTCGATTTTTTTTTCAAATATTAAAACCTGCAATAAAAAAGTAACCTGGTTATGTTCTTTGGCAGATTCCTTTATCTTATCCAGCATTTTCAGGCTCTGAACATGTAAACCTTTATTATATAGTATTCGGGCAAAGTCCAATTGCTCGTGTAACTGCAGGTCAATATTATTTTCATCCCGCATAATACGCAAACTCGCTAACACCTGTTTGTACAAATGAGCTTTAAGATTTGGAATTTGCTGTTTGGTAATACCGGGGTTTTTACGCAGAAACAATTCTTCATCGTATAGTTCCATATCATCAATAGCATCAAATAGCTGAATGATCTTCAGGTCGCCAGAAGAAGAGTTTCGCTTAACGAATAACTTAAAGTTTCGTTTTTCAGCTTTTTTAAGCGACTTGATCAGTAAGTAGAGTTCATCGGAAAATCTTTTGCCCATCGTAAATCAATTATCTGTAAATGCAGGTACAGCAAAGGTTTTAACATAAAAAACACCCATTAGCAATCGTAGTTCAGTTTATTATTTGACTACATTCTGGCAGGCATCCTTGGTAAATTACATCAAAAGCAGGTTGCCGTTTTGTGAAAAACAGCAAGCAACACAAAATTAAGCGGCCTGCTTTCTAATTCTAAATAATTTTTATGCAGCAAAATAAGATCGTCATTTTCGATACCACCTTACGCGATGGGGAACAGGTTCCAGGGTGTAAATTAAATGCTGATGAAAAAATCGAAATCGCCTTGGCGCTTGAAAACATGGGCGTTGATGTGATCGAAGCAGGCTTCCCGGTCTCCTCCCCAGGTGATTTTGAATCAGTGAAAAAGATCAGCAGGGTCATTAAAAACAGCGTTGTCTGTGGCCTGTCCCGTGCGGTAAAAAAAGATATTGAAGTAGCTGCCCTGGCACTTCGTTTTGCGCAAAGACCAAGAATACATACGGGTATTGGCACATCTGATTTTCACATAAAAAGTAAATTCAATTCTACCAGAGATGAGATTCTGCAAAGGGCCATTCAAAGTGTAAAGTGGGCCCGCAATTTTACAGATGATGTTGAATTTTATGCTGAAGATGCCGGCCGTACGGAGAATGAATTCCTGGCTCGTGTTATTGAAGCAGTAATTAAAGCTGGCGCTACTACGGTAAACATTCCGGATACAACAGGTTATTGCCTCCCACATCAATACGGAGAAAAGATCGCATACCTTATTCATCATGTGTCAAATATTGATAAAGCTGTAATCTCCTGCCATTGTCATAATGATTTAGGTATGGCCACCGCCAACTCCATTGCAGGCATCATGAATGGCGCCCGTCAAATTGAATGTACCATTAATGGTTTGGGTGAAAGAGCTGGTAATACATCGCTGGAAGAAGTGGTTATGGTAATACAACAACATGCATCCTTAAACGCTTTTACATCTGTTAATTCTAAAAAATTAACGTCGCTTAGCCAACTGGTAAGTGATACCATGCGGGTACCGGTGCAACCCAATAAGGCTATTGTTGGAAGCAATGCTTTTTCTCATTCATCCGGTATTCACCAGGATGGTTTTTTGAAAGATGCACAGACTTACGAGATTATAAATCCTGAACAGGTTGGTGCCAATCAATCCAAGATCGTTTTAACGGCAAGGAGTGGGCGAAGTGCCCTCGCATTCCGCTTCCAAAAACTCGGGTTCAACTTCGACAGGAATGATATTGATTCACTCTATAACCAATTTTTAAAAGTTGCCGATCGTAAAAAAGAAGTGGGTGATGAAGACCTGCAGGAAATGGCCAATCAATACCAGGCACTGGCAGTGAGTGTATAGTCCAAAGAAAGAAAAACCAACAAAAAATTTAAAAATCTGCATGTCTAAAACATTATTCGATAAGATCTGGGAAAAACATATTGTCAAACAAATTGATAATGGACCGGCTGTTTTATATATTGACAGGCATTTTATTCATGAAGTAACCAGCCCGCAGGCTTTTAAAGGATTGGAAAAAAGAGGTCTTAAAGTTTTCAGACCGGAACAAACCATTGCCACTGCAGATCATAATGTTCCGACCATTGAACAACATTTGCCGATCCAGGACGAGCTATCGCGTTTACAGGTATCCCAACTGGTTAGTAACTGCCAGGAAAATAGTATTGAACTGTTTGGACTTGGACATCCGTTCCAGGGAATTGTTCATGTGATTGGCCCGGAACTGGGCATTACACAACCTGGGATGACGATCGTCTGCGGTGACAGTCACACATCCACACATGGGGCTTTCGGTACCATTGCTTTTGGAATTGGCACCAGTGAGGTAGAAATGGTTTTGGCTACGCAATGTCTTTTGCAAAATAAACCAAAATTAATGCGCATAACCATCAACGGTAAACTAAACGAAAGTGTTTTATCCAAAGATGTTATCCTGCATATCATTTCACAAACATCTGCAAGTGGTGCCACAGGATATTTTATTGAATTCGCCGGATCAGCGATCCGTACACTCAGCATGGAAGCCCGTATGACCATTTGTAATATGAGTATTGAAATGGGCGCCCGTGGTGGTATGATTGCACCTGATGATATCACTTATAATTATTTGAAAGATAAATTGATGGCTCCAGAGGGAGAAGATTGGGAAAAAGCCCGCGCATATTGGAAAACTTTGTTTTCAGATGCAGATGCTCATTTTGACCGGGAGATCGTTATCGATGCTGCTGACATTCAACCAATGATTACCTATGGCACCAACCCGGGAATGGGAATTCCGGTAAGTGAAAAAATTCCAACGCTGGATAATGTAAGTGCAGATGAACAAACCTCGTTTCAAAAAAGTTTACAATACATGGGACTGCAGGCAGGCACATCTATAAAAGGAACAAAAATCGATTATGTATTTATAGGCAGTTGTACCAATTCAAGAATTGAAGATCTGAGATTAGTGGCTTCATTTATACAAGGAAAACAAAAATCTCCTGATGTAATAGTGTGGGTTGTTCCGGGAAGCAAACAAGTAGAAAAACAGGCGATTACAGAAGGCATTGATAAAATTTTGGAAGCAGCGGGCTTCCAGTTTCGCCAACCAGGTTGCTCGGCATGTTTAGGGATGAATGAAGACAAAATTCCTGCGGGTAAATATTGCATCTCTACTTCTAACAGGAATTTCGAAGGAAGGCAAGGTCCCGGGTCCCGTACTTTTTTAGCCAGTCCTTTAACCGCTGCCGCATCTGCAATTACCGGAAAAGTAGAAGATATAAGGGATTGGATGAATCCATCATCTAACAAACAAAAATTAAGCGCTGCATTTTATGAGTAATCATCAGGCCATACAAATTATTAAGAGTACGGTGGTTCCATTGCCGGCTGAAAATATCGATACAGACCAGATCATTCCCGCCCGTTTTTTAAAAGCAACAACAAGAGATGGCTTTGGTAAAAATCTTTTTCGTGACTGGCGTTACAAGGGTGACGATGAAAATCAACCCAATCCTGATTTTATCCTGAACAATGCAACTTACAAAGGGAACATTTTAGTAGCCGGCAAAAATTTTGGTTGCGGCTCAAGTCGTGAACATGCTGCGTGGGCTATAAAAGATTATGGGTTCCAGGTAGTAGTGAGCAGTTTTTTTGCAGATATTTTTTCGAACAATGCCTTGAATAATTTCTTGCTGCCTGTCAGGGTAAGTGATGCATTTTTAGAAAAAATATTTAACCGCGTTAATGAAAATCCTGCACAGGAAATTACCGTTGACCTGGCTACCCAAACAATTTCTATCGATGAGCAAACAAACGAAATATTTGAGATCAATCCATATAAAAAAGAGTGCCTGCTGAATGGCTTTGATGATATTGATTACCTATTGAATATGTTGAATGAAATAGAAACATTTGAAAAATAACAGGCGAATAAAAGAATCATTATGAAGAAAAATATTGCAGTTATCGAAGGTGACGGAATAGGCCCGGAAGTGACCGCTCAAGCATTGAAAGTACTAGAGGCCATTGCTACAGAATTTGGGCATGAATTTCAGTTTACCAAATGCCTGATGGGGGCTGTGGCGATCGATGCAAGCGGAACTCCCCTGCCCGATAAAACCATAGAAACTTGCCTGTATAGTGATGCAATTTTATTAGGAGCTATTGGTCATCCAAAATATGATAATGATCCAACGGCAAGTGTACGACCCGAACAGGGCTTGCTTAAACTTCGAAAATCATTACAACTATTTGCTAATATAAGACCGGTAACAACCTACGCATCATTGCAACATCTTTCACCGCTAAAATTAAAAAACCTGCAAGGTGTTGACCTGGTTATCTATCGCGAACTAACCGGCGGTATATATTTTGGTAAAAAGAATTTAAGTGATGATGGATCAACGGCAAGTGATGAATGTATTTATACAAAGGAAGAAATTCTTCGCATAGCAAAACTTGCATTTGAAAAGGCGCAGCAGCGGAGAAAAAAATTGACCCTCGTTGATAAAGCCAATGTATTGGAAACATCCAGACTTTGGAGAAAAACGGTGCAGGAATTATCGGCTCAATTTCCTGATGTTTCTGTTGATTTTTTATTTGTTGATAATGCCGCTATGCAACTCATCGTCAATCCAAAGCAATTTGATGTTATCCTGACAGAAAATATGTTTGGTGACATTTTAAGTGATGAAGCCAGTGTGATCAGTGGTTCGCTGGGATTATTACCATCATCCTCCATTGGCAATTCTTCCGCATTGTTTGAACCCATTCACGGATCCTATCCCCAGGCCGCAGGAAAAGATATTGCAAATCCAGTTGGTGCTGTGCTTTCCGCCGCATTGATGCTTGATTATTTTGGATTAAAAGATGAAGCTGATATGGTAAGATCTTCCGTTGAATGGGCATTAAGCCATGGATTTGTAACCAGGGATATTGATGATGTAAATTATTATTCAACGAGTACCATTGGTGACCTGCTGGTTAATTATATAGATAACCGGAAAGCATCTGATATTAATAAGAATAATGTGGCTTTAAGCAAGTCAACCATTATTTAAAAAATGTTGTTGAATTAAAAAAGTTCTTTGTTTTTTTTAAATGACTTAGTATATTCGTTCTGTCACTTTCATTATGAAAAATAACAGAACAAATATCATCACAGTGCTCACGCAATTTATTATTGTGATTGTCATTATTATTATTCCTGCAATAAATGGAGGTGGCTGACTATTTTAAATTTTTAAAAAAATATACGACCCGCCTTCAAAAAGGCGGGTTTTTTTATGTTCAATTAATTGAAATCTATGTACTACAATAACAACACAATTATTTATTATGACGGCAAAATGGTGAAAGCTGTTGAAGCCGGAACTGACCTGTATAGTCAGACATTACATTATGGCTACGGTGTTTTTGAAGGCATCCGCTCCTATCAAACAGCAAATGGCCCAAGAATTTTTAAACCTGCAGAACATTATGAGCGGCTCATTCGCAGTTGCCAATTACTGAATATCCCTTTCTCCTATACGGTGGATGAACTGACAAATATTACTTATGATGTTTTGCAGCAAAATAATTTTACAGAAGCTTATATCCGGCCATTGGTAATTTGTCCGCCCAATATGTCACTTCACAAACCACAATCATCCACGTTAGTAATAGCCGCATGGCAATGGGGCAGCTACCTGGGAGAAAAATTATTACGATTAAAAATTTCACCTTTCTGCAGGCCTCACCCACGGTCAACATTCGTAGAAGCAAAAGCCTGCGGCCATTATGTGAATTCCACCCTGGCATGCTCAGAAGCAAAAGCAAGTGGATATGACGAAGCTTTGTTATTGGATCATGAAGGATTTCTTGCCGAAGGTCCCGGCGCTAATTTGTTTTTCGAGAAAGATGGAAAACTTTTAACTCCGCAAAGAGGAAATATTCTGGCGGGAATTACCAGGATAACAGTAATGGATATATGTAAAGAATTAAATATCGGAGTTGAGGAAGGAAAATTAACAACGGATGATTTATTAAAAGCCGATAGTGCCTTTTATTGTGGTACCGGAGCAGAAATCAGTGGTATTCAGTCAGTAGATGAAACGGTATTTCCTAAAAACTGGAATGAGAGCTTAGGCAAACGAATACAGGAATCTTACATGAAATTGGTGAGGGAAGAATCTTTTAAAAATATACTCAGCGTAGCTTAATGGAACTGAATAAGTATTCAAAAACAATAACGCAGGACAGCACACAACCTGCGGCACAGGCCATGTTATTCGGCATTGGACTAACGGATGAGGATATGCGTAAAGCACAGGTGGGTATTGTGAGTATGGGTTATGATGGTAATACCTGCAACATGCACCTGAACGACCTGGCCAAATTAGTGAAACAAGGTGTTTGGGATAATGACTTAGTTGGATTGATCTTTAACACCATTGGTGTTAGTGATGGCATCAGCAATGGAACGGATGGCATGCGCTATTCCCTGGTTAGCCGCGATATCATTGCGGATTCCATTGAAGCTGTTTGTGGTGCGCAGTATTATGACGGACTGATCGCATTGCCGGGTTGTGATAAAAATATGCCCGGTTCCATTATTGCCATGGGCAGACTGAACCGTCCTGCTATCATGGTTTATGGCGGCACGATTGCTCCCGGGCATTATAATGGCCAGGACCTGAATATTGTTTCCGCATTTGAAGCGCTTGGACAAAAACTGGCAGGCAACCTGGATGAAAATGAATTCTTACAGATCATCAAACATTCCTGCCCCGGTGCGGGTGCATGTGGTGGCATGTATACAGCCAACACCATGGCCAGCGCTATTGAGGCTCTGGGAATGAGTCTTCCCTACTCTTCCAGCAACCCTGCATTGAGTAAAGAAAAACATGATGAATGTTTGGCAGCAGGTAAAGCCATTCAATATATATTACAACAGGATATCAAACCCGCAGATATCATGACGCGTAAAGCATTTGAAAACGCTATTACAGTGATCATTGTTTTAGGTGGCAGTACGAATGCTGTGATACACCTGATCGCAATGGCAAAAAGCGTGGACATTGCATTAACGCAGGATGATTTTCAAACGATCAGCGATCGCGTACCGATGCTGGCGGATTTTAAACCAAGTGGAAAATACCTGATGCAGGATCTGCACCAACATGGTGGCATACCCGCAGTGATGAA
>JACCYQ010000023.1 GCA_013696395.1 Chitinophagaceae bacterium | reverse complement strand
CTTTAAAAAAATGATTTACGTTGTTAATGTTTGCGTCCGTTCTTATTCTTTTTCTGGTTACCTTTTCCTTTTTCCCAACCAAGATGTTTGCCATTGTTTCCTTTAACCTTTTTATTCTTTCCTTTCCGGTCATTATCCCTGTAGCGGTTATCCGCTTTACGAAGCCGATCTCTTCTTTCCTGTTCCATTCTTTTAATGATCCGCTCTTTTTCAGCCCTGGTTAGATCAGGATTATTCCGGACCTGGCGAATTTTACGGTCATATTCCCTGTTGATCTCTGTAGAAGATCTGTTTTCAGAAATGCCGCGATCATCGGTACGACGGCCAAGAATGACATCCCGGCTACGGTCAGTTTCCGCCGTTCTCCTGTCGTTTCCCAAAATGACATCTTTTGATCTTTCAATTTTTTCTTCATTAGATTGAGCATAACTGGTAACAGTAAGCGCAAATAAGCCGAGTAATGTGAGTAACTGTTTCATTTTACAATGTTTAGTTTTTTTAAGGCAAGATCTGATGATCCGAATATTCCGTACGTGAAATTATAAACGGTTCATCAGGGGGTTAATTATAACACACATTGGATGTGAAATAATGATGCCGGTTTAAAGAGGTACTGTTAACTTAAATAAAAAACCCCGGTTATTACCGGGGTTTAACATGTAGTTTTCTAGCGTAAGAAGAGCATTTCGCGGTATTTCGGCAAATACCATTCTTTATCATCAACTAGCAGTTCGAGTTTGTCTGCATGGTAACGAACCTGGTCAAAAAATTTATCTTTTACTTCTGTGCCATAAGCAATTGCTTTTTCACGGGTATCTGCAATAGCATTACATTTTTTTCGGGATTCAATCATTTGTTCCACCAAATCACTCAGGTTGTTAATATGCTCTGAAATTTTTTGAAGTATCTGGTGTTGATTAGCATATGCAGATTGTTCAATGCCCAGGTTTTTTAAACCCATGATATTTTTTGCCAGCAGGTTTTGGTAACGGATGGAAGGTGGCAGGATCTGGCTGGTAGCTATTTCTCCCATCAGCCTGCTTTCTATCTGAACCTTTTTAATATATTTTTCCAATTCTATTTCGTGCCTGGCTTCCAATTCCGCATGTGTATACACGTTATTATCACTAAACAACTGTTTTGCTTTGTCAGTAACCATTGCATCTAATGCGGTAGGTGTGGTCTTAATATTATCCAGTCCACGTTTTTCGGCTTCCTGTGCCCATTCTTCACTATAACCGTCCCCTTCAAAAAGGATTTTTTCGCTGGCTACAATATATTCCCGGATCACATGTAATATTGCAATCTCTTTTTTCTCTCCTTTTTCTACCAGTGCATCCACCTCTTTCTTAAATTTCTTCAGTGTTTCGGCCATTATCGAGTTAATGGTGGTCATGGCATTAGCACAGCTTGCAGAAGATCCAACTGCCCGGAACTCGAATTTGTTCCCGGTAAATGCGAATGGGCTGGTCCTGTTTCGGTCCGTATTATCCATCAGCAATTCAGGGATACTTTTATGGATATCGATCTTTAACAGGCTTTCATCCTGTTCATCAAAATTATCACCCACTCTTTCTTTTACATCCTGTAAAACTTTATTTAAATAACGACCAATAAAGACCGATATAATTGCTGGAGGTGCTTCGTTAGCGCCCAGCCTGTGATCATTTTGTGCAGATGCGATTGATGCCCGCATGATATCAGAATAATCATTTACCGCTTTAATCGTATTCACAAAGAATGTGAGAAACATCAGGTTGGTCTTTGGAGTTCTGCCCGGTGCCAGCAGGTTTATTCCGGTATCTGTTTGCATGCTCCAGTTATTGTGTTTACCGCTGCCGTTTATCTGGGCAAATGGTTTTTCATGCAACAGTACTTTTAATTTATGGCGAATGGCAACGCGGCTCATAACATCCATTAAAAGAGTGTTGTGATCTACCGCAAGATTACATTCTTCAAATATCGGAGCACATTCAAACTGCGAGGGAGCCACCTCATTATGACGCGTTCTTAAGGGTATTCCTAATTTATAAGCCTCCTCTTCATAATCCCGCATAAAGGCATACACTCTTTCAGGAATGGCACCAAAATAATGATCTTCCAATTGCTGTCCTTTGGCGGAACTATGACCATATAATGTACGGCCACATAAAACCAGGTCCGGGCGGGCATTATGCAATGCTTCATCAATAACAAAATATTCCTGTTCCCAACCCAGGGTGGCGGTTACTTTCGATACATTCTTATCAAAATAATTACAAACTTCAACAGCTGCTTTATCAAGACTTTCAAGGGCTTTTAATAAAGGCGCTTTATAATCCAGTGAATGACCGGTATATGATACAAAAATTGTGGGTATACAAAGTGTTTTCCCTCCTGACATTTCTATAACGAAAGGTGGTGATGAAGGATCCCAGGCTGTATAGCCCCGGGCTTCGAAGGTTGCTCTTAATCCACCACTGGGAAAAGATGAAGCATCCGGCTCCTGTTGTATCAGGGCATCTGCATCAAATGTTTCCAATGCGCTGCCATCACTTTTCAAAGTAAAAAAAGAATCGTGTTTTTCGGCAGTTGTGCCGGTTAATGGTTGAAACCAATGAGTAAAATGAGTAACATCTTTCGATTCAGCCCAGCTACGGATGCCCATAGCAATCTGGCTACCCATGGTTCGATCTATTTTTTGACCTGCTTTTATGGAATTCATCAAGCTTTTATAAGCTTCACCACTTAAAAAATCCCTGGCTACCTGGTGAGTAAATACATTTTCACCAAAAATAGCAGTGATTTTTTTTGAGCCGGCAACTTTTACTTCTTTGCCATTATTAAGATTATTAATCGCATCAAATCGTAAAGACATAATATAATTTTATTTGACGCAAAAAAAGACTATTCCTGACTTATAGCCAATAATTTTTCCATAACGTGACAAAAATTGGAGGTAATGTGGAAAAAAATATGAATTATTTCATATTTACAGTCTGAATTACATCTAATAACGTAGATAATCTACATATTATAGATTATTTAACTTAATGCAAGCATAGTTTGAAGCTTGCGCCAGTTAATCTGGCATATGACGGGTGTTAATAGAAATGGAAAGGCAATGCTTCGATAGCGAACAATCGCTCCTATAAAATTTACCGTGAATCCTATGGTAAAAAGCAGGGAAAATGCAAAGAATGCACAGAAAATAATGAAATTCCTGGATTGTGCTTCATGAGTATTTGTGAGAAGGAAAAGCGTAAAGAGTAACAATAGCAGGAAAATTTCAACTGCGGCAGCCAGCGAAAGAATATGGCTTACATCCGAAGGATATGGCCTTAAAGCAGACAAACTAATCGCTTGAGGAGCGTTGATGATAAAACTGATTACAGTTGGTTCCAGTCTGCGCACATCAACCTCAGATCCGCCTGAATGCGCCATAAATGCGCCTTGCTTGGTAACTACAGCGGCGGGAAAATCAAACTTTTCATTTACATAACGCGTTGTAAAAAATAAAATTCCAAAAACGAGGTAGCATAGAAAAAATACCGTTAGTCCTCTTTGAGGCCATTTTGCAGCCAATAACCAGGCAAATATGGCGGGAGCAAATAGTACGATCAAAAAATTACGCAAAGCCAGGATAAGGATCATTGAAAAGATTATCACCAGGATTCTTTTGATTGACCATCGATTTTCCTTCAAACCAAAATAAATACAATAAGTGATTAAAGAGAGTCCCAGAAAAAGAAAACCTTCCTTATGTAAACCGCTGGTCCAGTATAAAAATGAAGGAACCAGGAAAGTTGCCAGGATCACCTGTAATTTTTTCCCGGGATAAACATCAATCATTACCCGGTACATGGCAATGGGACCTATCATAGTTATAAAAGAGTAGAAAATAACATTGATATAATAGTTACCTAAACTAAGGATGTTGAATAAAGAGAGGACCTTGATAAAGAAATTTACTTTTAGATCATTCCAATAGGAGTTATCGGTACCAAAGAATTTTAAATATCCATCGGCATAAGGATAGTAAATTAAATTTGTAAAATATTCCCCTGGATTATCTTTTAATAGTTGGAACTCCTGCAGGCTGAGATAATGATAGGACCATGTATCGACCATTTTAGCCATATTGCCATAATACACACCTACCCAGCCATAAAAAATTCCAGCCATTACTTTCAATAAAAAAATAATGATCAGTTGAGAATTATTTAATTGAGAATTTTTATAAAATTTCAATTTAGTAACCAGCCAGGTAAACAAAACCAGGTAGCCAACAAACAGCAAGTAATCCAAGCAGTTAAATTTTTTACGTGCAAAGTATAAATTATTATTTACAAAAACTTGCAACGTTGTTAACCTGAACATGCCTTACAGTTTTGTAGCTTTGTCGCTCACCGGGGTTTCTCATCACCCCATTCCAATTAAATTCAAACGAAATATAAAAAATGGAAATCACTGTTGACACTGCAAAGCAATTAAGACTTACGGCCGATGAATTTGAAGTGATTAAAAAAAAGCTGAAACGTACGCCAAACTTTACAGAGCTCTGTGCATTCTCCGCCATGTGGAGTGAGCATTGCAGTTATAAAAATTCAATAAAATGGTTAAAAACATTACCAAGAGAAGGTGGCCGTATGCTGGTTAAAGCCGGTGAAGAGAATGCAGGTCTTATGGATATAGGTGATGGATTGGGTGTAGTTTTTAAAATTGAATCGCATAATCACCCTTCAGCCATAGAACCATTCCAGGGTGCCGCCACCGGGGTAGGTGGCATTCACCGGGATATATTTACGATGGGTGCCCGTCCTGTTGCCGCACTTAATTCCCTGCGATTTGGCAGACTGGAAGAAGATAAAACACAGCATCTTTTATCAGGGGTGGTACATGGTATTGGTCATTATGGAAATTGTTTTGGTGTTCCTACTGTTGGCGGCGAAGTTTATTTTGATGAATGTTATCATACCAATCCTTTGGTAAATGCAATGAGTGTGGGCATCGTAAAAGCCGGTGAAACAGTTTCGGCTACTGCTGAGGGTGAAGGCAACCCGGTTATGTTTGTAGGTAGCGCTACCGGCAAGGATGGCATCGGAGGAGCTTCATTTGCGTCTGCGGATATAACCGCAGAAAGCGCAGAAGAGTTGCCAGCCGTGCAGGTAGGGGATCCTTTCCAGGAAAAGAAATTACTGGAAGCTTGTCTGGAAGTTATCAAGACTAAAGCTATAGTTGGAATGCAGGATATGGGAGCTGCCGGCATTATTTGTTCCACAGCTGAAATGAGTGCAAAGGGTGGTGTAGGAATGCGTATTGACCTGGATAAAGTGCCTGCCCGTCAGCAAGACATGAAAGCCTGGGAATTACTCTTAAGTGAAAGCCAGGAAAGAATGCTGATGGTAGTGCAAAAAGGTAAAGAGGATGTAGTAAAACAAATATTTGATAAATGGGACCTACCCTGTGAAGTGATTGGAAAAGTTACAACAGATGGCCTTCTGCATTTTTATATGCATGGAAACCTGGAAGCATTAATACCTGCTGAAGAACTGGTTTTGGGGGGAGGTGCACCACAGTATGACCGGGAATATAATGAACCTACCTATTTCGAATCTATCCGCAATTTTAATCCGGCTTCCATTAAAGTTCCGGCTAATTTAAAAGCAGTAGCTGAAAAGATCATTGCCCTTCCATCAATTGCAAATAAAAGATGGATATATAACCAATATGACAGCATGGTTGGCATTGCCAATACCAGTACAAATAATCCTTCTGATGCTGCGGTAATACATGTAAAAGGAACCCCCAAAGGTTTGGTAGTAACAACAGATTGTAACAGCCGTTATGTATATAGTGATCCTTACAAAGGAGCTATGATGGCGGTTAGTGAAGCAGCCCGTAATATTGTATGCAGTGGTGGCGAGCCATTAGGTGTAACCAATTGTTTAAATTTTGGCAATCCTTATGATCCTGAAGTTTATTTTCAATTTGTGAATGCTATCAAGGGTATGGGTGAAGCATGTGTAAAGTTTAATACACCGGTAACCGGTGGAAATGTAAGTTTCTATAATCAGAATCCTGATGGTCCTGTATATCCAACGCCCACTATTGGCATGGTTGGTTTACTGGAAGATCTCAATCAACGAATGACATTAGGTTTTAAAAATGAAGAAGATGTAATTTATGTATTGGGTGAAATAAATGAAGATCTCGGTTCATCCGAATACCTTTACTCCATACTTCATGTAAAACATTCTCCCGCTCCTCGTTTTAACCTGGATGCTGAATTTAGTTTGCAACAAAAATTAATTTCAATGATCAGGGATAGAAAAGTCCTTTCTGCACATGACACCAGTGAGGGTGGTTTATTTGTCGCACTTTGCGAAAGTGGCTTTGTTGAAGGTTTAGGATTCGATATAAAAACAGCTGATCATATCCGTAAGGATGCTTTTCTTTTTGGTGAGGCCCCCAGCAGGGTAGTAATAAGTGTGGAAGCAGGCAATACTGTAGAATTTGAGAAATTATCGGGAAATATTCCATTTACCCGCCTGGGTGTAGTTACAAGTGGGGATATAATTATAGATGGAGAATCATGGGGCGATGTGAATGAATGGAAAGACAGGTATGACACTGCCATTGAGCGTTTTCTGGATAAAGAAGAGGCAGGGGCTGCTTTACAAACAATTTAAACTTATTAATTGTGGACAGAAATGCTGTTATAGTTGTTACCGGTGCAGCCGGATTTATCGGCAGTTGCCTGGTGGGCTACCTGAATAGAAAGGGCTTCAACAATATAATTATAGTAGATGAATTCGCAATTGGTGAAAAGCAACCCAATTATGATGAAAAAAATATCTGTTACCGTATAGAACGTGAAAATTTTTTTGATTGGATAAGTCACCAGAAAATCAAGATAGATTTTTTCTTTCATCTTGGAGCCCGCACTGATACCACTGAATTTGATTATAACATCCACCAGAAACTGAATGTAGAATATTCAAAACAAGTGTGGCAATACTGTACTGAGAAACAAGTACCCCTGGTTTACGCATCCTCAGCAGCTACCTATGGTGGAGGTGAATTTGGCTATAAGGATGATCATGCATTAGCCGAGAAACTGGAACCACTTAATCCATATGGGATTTCTAAAAATGAATTTGACAAGTGGGTGTTGAACCAGGAAGCAAAAAACAAAGGTTGTCCGCCATTTTGGGCAGGCTTGAAATTTTTTAATGTTTTTGGGCCTAATGAATATCATAAAGGAAGAATGGCCAGTGTAATTTTTCACACTTTCAACCAGGTACAAAATACGGGTAGAGTGAAACTCTTTCGATCTCATAAGGAAGGAATCAAAGATGGCGAACAGCAACGGGATTTTATTTATGTAAAAGATGTGGTAGATGTTTGTTTCTGGATGATGAATAAAAAGGAAGGATCCGGTAAATGGCCCCCCTCTGCATTATATAATCTCGGCACGGGTAAAGCCCGCACTTTTAAAGATTTGGTGAATGCTGTCTACAAAAGTTTAGAAAAAGAACCTAAAATTGAGTTTATCGATACGCCGGAAGATATACGTGATAAATACCAATATTTTACGGAAGCTGAAATGAGTAAACTCAGGGAAGCAGGTTATACCGATAGTTTTTATTCATTAGAAGAAGGCATTGATACGTACGTAAAAAAATTCCTGCTCAATAAAAATTATTACTGATATATACAGCCTTTATCAGGGATGGCGAAAAACAATTAAATTGTAAGATGAAGAAGCGTATAGCCATTATTGGTGGAGGTAACCTGGGTAAATCCATTGTAGAAGGACTACTGGTGAGTGAGTTTGTAACTCCGGATGAAATTATTATCACCCGCAGAAATACGGTTTCCCTGCAACCCCTCCTTGAAAAAGGTGTCCAGGTTAGTTCGGATAATGCTATGGCAGCCAGTCAAAGCGATGTTATCATCCTCGCCGTAAAACCTTTCCAGGCATCTGCTGTTTTAGAAACTTTTGCGCATGAATTAAATCCTGGAAAATTACTGGTGTCTGTTGTAACCGGCGTATTGATAAGTGATATTGAAAATATTACCGGTAATCAAATTCCCATTTTCAGGGCAATGCCAAATACGGCTATTGCTATCCGTGAGAGCATGACATGTACCTGTTGTAATCAACCGGCTTTAATTCATATGGATTATGTGCAATCATTATTTAATACACTTGGAAAAACCGTTACGATACAGGAAAACCTGATGGAAGCCGCCACTATACTGGGTGCATGTGGTACTGCATATGCCATGCGTTATATCCGGGCAAATATTCAGGGTGGAATCGAAATAGGTTTTGATGCTCAAACTGCTTCATTGATAGCAGCACAAACTGTTAAAGGGGCGGCTGAGTTATTGCTGCAGCATAAATCCCATCCTGAAGAAGAAATTGATAAAGTGACCACGCCAAAGGGTTGTACCATAGCCGGTTTGAATGAAATGGAACATCGTGGTTTTAGTTCTTCGCTTATACGTGGTATTGTAACAAGTTATAAGAAAATAGCTAAAGATTTATAACCCGGTTATTCTTTGTCCTTACATTTATTACAACATCATGAAGAATCTGAGAATATTAAGAACTCCGGGTATTGCTTCCATTATTTTAATACGTTTAATGGTAGGCGTTGTTTTTTTATCAGAAGGCATACAAAAGTTTTTATATCCTGCTGACAGGGGATCTGGTCGTTTTCAGAAAATAGGTCTTCCCAACCCTGATTTTTTGGGAACTTTTGTTGGCAGTTTTGAAATATTATGTGGATTGTTAGTGCTTGTGGGATTAGTGACACGTTTAGCCGCCATCCCATTAATCATCATCATGATAACAGCCATTGCGATAACAAAAACAGATATCCTTCAACAAAATGGTTTCTGGGAAATGCTGCATGCCAGCAGAACTGACTGGTCTATGTTTTTAGGAAGTGTATTTTTATTAATAATAGGTGGAGGAAAATGGTCCGCCGATTATCAATTAAGCCGTAAATGAATCAACAAAAGAACCTGCGTGAAGTAGCAAGGCTTTTTTTTAAATTAGGTTGTATTGGATTTGGCGGACCTGCTGTCCACATAGCCATGATGGAAGAAGAAGTGGTAAGAAAAAGGAAATGGATTACACCGCAGCATTTTCTTGACCTGGTAGGTGCTACCAATTTAATTCCTGGTCCTAATTCAACTGAAATGACCATGCATTGTGGTTATGAAAGAGCAGGATGGAAAGGGTTGATAGTTGCCGGGACTTGTTTCATAATCCCCGCAGTTATTATTACTGCAATCTTTGCCTGGGCTTATCAACAGTATGGAAAATTGCCCCGGGTTCAACCATTTATTTATGGCATTGCCCCCGCTATCATTTCAGTAATAGTGGCTGCCATGATTTCATTGGGAAAAAAAGCATTGAAATCTGTTATTTTAGGCATACTTGGATTTATAGCGATGGTTGCCGTTTTAACCGGTATGAATGAAATTTACGTATTGTTTGGTGCCGGGTTATTGGGAATTATTATTCATTTTTTAAGTCAACCAAAAAAAATTGTCCAGGGGGTTTTCCCATTTACGTTGTTACAGGCAGGATATTATTTTCAGGAATTGCCTGCCAGTAAATTGTTCCTCATTTTTTTAAAAGTCGGCGCCATTCTCTATGGCAGTGGTTATGTATTATTTGCTTTTTTAGATGCTGAATTAGTAGCCAAAGGTTTTTTGTCCAAACAAACTTTGGTAGATGCGATCGCTGTTGGACAATTCACGCCGGGCCCGGTGTTTACTGCTGCAACTTTTATAGGCTGGCAGTTGGGTGGATGGGGCGGTGCTCTTGCAGCAACCATTGGAATATTTCTGCCCTCATTTTTATTTGTGTATTTTTTAAATCCCTTGATACCGGCATTAAGAAGATCCGCTGTTATGTCGGCATTCCTCGATACCGTCAATATAGTTTCGGTGGCAATTATTATTGCGGTTTGTATTGAAATGGGTAGAGAAGCCATCGGTGATTGGCGAACTGCCTTAATTGCTGTTCTTGGATTTATTGTCAGTCATTTTTTTAAGCGGATCAATTCAGCTTTTATTGTAATAGGTGGTGCCCTAATCGGTTATTTGTTAAGTCTCATATGATTCATCATTTTGAATGCATTTATTTTGTAGTTTAGGTGTCAAGTTTTTGAGGCTGTTGATATGAAGAAACATGGCACCATATTTTTGCTGTTAATTTACCCTGTACTTTGTTTTACACAAAAAACAATAAAGCATACAACTGAATCTCCCCAGGTTTTAGCTGAAAAATTAACGGCTCATCATCAAACCGATCTTGACAAAACCAAAGCCATTTTTTACTGGATCACAGAAAATATTTCATATAAGGTTAACCGTTATGTGCCTAACCGGTTTTTTGTTTCGTATGAAGAAGAAGATACCGGCGCTTTAAAGCCCCTTGATGAAAGAATTGCGATCAATGTTTTACGGCGAAGAGAAGCAGTTTGCGATGGTTATGCCCGGTTATTTAAAACTCTTTGTGATTATGCCGGGCTTCAATCAGTCGTAATACATGGTTATGCGAGAACCAATGATGGAAGAAAATCTCCTTTTCGCCCCAATCATAGCTGGAATGCCATTCTTCTCGATGATAAATGGTTTTTACTCGATGTAACATGGGCTTCAGGTTTTATTGATAGCCGGCTAAATACTTATGTTGCCCGGACAGATGAAAAATATTTTCTTACTTCACCATCTCAATTTATTGCTGATCATTATCCGGAAGACATTCAGTGGACATTACTTGCCGATCCGCCTGTATTAAGGGAATATAAAAAATCTCCCTTTGTACATGCCGCTTACAGAAAAAATAATCTTGTATCTTTTTCTCCTTCCTATGGCATTCTTGAAGCTGTGGTTGGTGATACTATCCATTTTGAAATAGAAACAACGGGGCCGGAAAGGCTACTGTATGTTTCAGAATTTTATTCCAGTGATTCAACATCAGGGTCTGGTTACCCGCTGTTTGCTGAAAAAGAAAAGAAAACCAAAAAAATTATATATAGTTATGTAATCGCATCTCCGTTAACAAAATGGCTTAATGTAATTTATAATGGGGAACAAATACTCCGATATCGTGTAAAAATAAATGGAGCCGAAAATGGCTCCATGAGTGTTCGACGAAAATAATAATTTGATCAAAACGCCTTTGACTGGCCGGCAGATAGATTGATCATGGCCGTTAGTTCAGCCATCATTTTATCCTCGTTACTGTTATAGCCCACTGATTTAAACCGGATCACCCCGTTTTTATCTATAACGAATTTAGTAGGAATACCTTCCACCTTGAAACTTTCAATCACAGCATTATCATTGTCCATCAGAACCTGGAAATTGTATTTATTGGTTTTGATAAAGTCGCCAGCTTTTTTTTCTTTATCGTCACCATTTTCCCAGGTATTGATAAATACAAATTTTACATCAGCACTGTCCTTATATTTATTGACCATTTTTTGCATAGAAGGGAAGGATGCGATGCAGGGCCCACACCAGGTGGCCCAAAAATCGACAACGATTACCTTACCTTTTAAATCACTGGTATTAAGTTTATTGCCATTCAGATCAAGCAATGCAAAAGAAGGTGAAACATTATTCAACATTGATTTTTGAAGTTCAGCTACCATCTTTAAATAACTTTCTTTCTCCAGTGCAGCGAGGTAATCTTCAAAGCCAGCAGCAGATTTATTCTTCTTAACATAGGCTCTTTCCAGGATTTTTTTTGTTTCAGAGCCAGCCTTTCCATCTTTTACAAATTGCTCCAGCTGGGTAATATATTTTTTAGGGGACAAAACTTTTTCCGCCAATAATGCATACGTATTATTTTGTTCCGCATTTTCTCCTTTATAAATTCCAATGGCTGCTTCTTTGGCGATCGGAAAACCTTTTTTATATTGCCCGTTTTTGTAAAGTACCATGGCATAAGTATCAGCAATCATGGCAAAAGTGTTTTCTTTTGATTTTGCCCATTGGCTGGGAGACAGGTAATCGGGTTTTTTACCGGCTGCATTTTGCATGTTTGATTTGGCTAATTCGGTTGCTTTTTGTGCTATCTCTTCAGCAAATTTTAATTCCTCATCTTTTTCCTGTAAAGCCCAGGCGGCAGAATTATAGATTTGCGCTATTTCATTACTCTCAAAACCAAGTTCATTTACTGATCTTTTAAACCCTTCCCAATCTTTTTTTGTGCGCCATGCTGCGGGGATTGCAGATTTATAATTAGGTAACATTGTTTTCAATGATGCATATTTTTCATCCGAAGCAACTTTTTGTTCCAGGTCCTTAAACAAAGCTGTTTTTATTTCCGGATCTTTTTCTAATCGGAATTTATCAAATGCATCCATCGCAAGCCATTTGCCCTGCGGAAATTTTTCTTTTTTTAAATGCGTAATCATTTTTGCCTGTTCTGGTAATCTGGCTATGTTATAAAGGTTCTCAACAATTTCATAATCTTCTTCCAATTCTAAACCAGCTTTTAATGTGGCCTCAATTTCTTTCTGAACCCTGGCAGGTGCTTCTTCCTTATTAACGGTCTGGTATAACCGTAAAAAAGAAAGCAGGTGTTTTTTTCGTGAATCCGGATAAAGTTCCAGTTCTTTTTCAAAAACTTTTAAAGCCTTTTCATTATTTCTTTCAACACCAACCTGTGAACCATAAAATTGGTGAAATAGAGCAAGGTTTGCATAACTGTCTTTTTTTAAACCATCACCTTCATGTAATTGAATCCAGTATCCTTCATTAAAATTATTGTCAAACACCTTATTGGCAGAGAAGCCCATGAACAGGAAATTCTGCGAACTGTCTGTCTGGATAGTCCCGGTAAATTTCTTTCCACTTCTTTTTAGTATGATATCATCTGTTGCTTGTCCCCTTGAGCCAAAGATGTAAACGATTCCTTCTACGGGATGAGAAGTGTTGATGATATCCCCTGCTGGTTCATAGCTTATAGTAATAAGATCACCTGCTATGGGTTTTTCAGGTGTGAGCGTGAAGTTCTTTTGTGCACCTGCCATCAAAGTGTATAAAATGAAGGCGATTGAAAAGGAATATTTCAATTTCATAGTATAATGTTTAGTGAGGTAAATATAAACCGTAACCAAATTACTGAAAATGCAAAAATAGAATTATAGATTTTTATAAACGGTACCATTTTTCATTACAAAGCTTACTTTCTCAAATGCATTGCTATCTTCCAAAGGATTACCATGCACTGCGATAATATCAGCCAGTTTTCCAACTTCAATACTGCCCAACTGATCTTTCATACCCAGGAGATCCGCCGCATGAATGGTAGCTGATTTTATGGTTTCCATAACTGGCATACCAGCTTCAATCATGTAAATAAATTCAAGCCAGTTTCTGCCATGTTTATACACACCGGCATCTGTACCAAAGGCGATCTTTACGCCTGCTTTCCATGCCCTGGCCAGCGTGTTTTTTATTTGTGGTCCTATTTCAAGCGCTTTTGGTGTAACAAGGGCATGATAATAACCTGGAATTTTGGCTGAATCGGCCACTGCCTGCCCTGCAGTTAATGTGGGTACATACCAGGTACCATGTTTTTTGAATAAAGCGATGGTTTCATCATCCATTAAAGTTCCATGTTCAATGGAATGAACGCCGGCACGGATGGCTCTTTTCATTCCTTCGGCACCATGCGCATGTACCGCTACTTTAAAACCATAATCATGCGCTGTTTCAACAATTGCTTTGATTTCTTCTTCGGTAAATTGTGGATTGCTACTGCTTTTTGCAACGCTTAACACTCCACCCGTTGCAGTAATCTTAATGAGATCTGAACCTTCTTTATACCGCTGGCGTACAGCTTTGCGACTTTCATCCGGTCCATTAACCACACCTTCAGCAGGACCGGGATCTCCCATAAGATCTTTGCGATAACCATTCGTTGGATCGGCATGTCCACCTGTGGTGGCAATTGATTTGCCAGCCGTAAAAATTCGCGGGCCTTTTATATATTCTTTATTGATGGCATTACGCATGGCAATATTTACTCCGGATCCTCCAAGATCTCTTACTGTTGTAAAACCAGTCATTAATGTTATTTCTGCAAAGCGAACAGAATGAAAAGCATAATCAGCAGGATTAAGGGTAAAACTTTCCAGGTACCTGTTTGGATTGGTTTCATGCTCCATATGAACATGCATATCAATCCATCCCGGCATTACCGTTTGATTTTTCAAATCAATCAATTTATCAGTGGCGCCAGGATTCAAAAAACCATTCTGAATACCTGTGATCTTATTATTTTCAACAATGATTGTTTGATTTGTTCGGGCTTTATCAGAAAATCCGTCAATTAAGTTACCACACCAGATTATTGTTTTTTGAGCGTTTGTGTACGAATACATGAAAAGTGAGAGGATAGTCAGGAATGTTCTCATTATTTTCTTCTCAATATAATTAAGTAGGATGTCTTATAGAAATTTGTGATGGGAATCATTATTTTTCCACACCACGATTTCAGATTTCAGTGACCGGGAAATTAGCCTTATTTTTGAATGACCTTCCGGATTTTTCCTACAAACTCCGCCTGGTCATTGATTACTGACCAGCCATTTTTTAAAACATATATGTTGAATTAGATAGAATTTGTTGCTTTTTAAATGGGAAAGCAGATATGTTATTGAATTTGCCGGTTTCATTCAGGATTATAATTTAAGTTGAAAAAATACAAGGTACTAATATGTCAAAATACGTTTTCGTAACCGGTGGGGTTACATCTTCATTAGGAAAAGGAATAATTGCAGCTTCACTTGCAAAACTTTTGCAGGCCAGGGGCTTTAAAGTAACTATCCAGAAATTTGATCCATATATAAATGTGGATCCGGGAACATTAAATCCCTATGAACATGGAGAATGTTTTGTTACAGAAGATGGTGCAGAAACAGATCTTGATCTCGGTCACTATGAAAGGTTTTTAAATATTTTTACTTCCCAGGCTAATAATGTTACTACCGGTAAAATTTATCAAACTGTTATTAACAAAGAAAGAGAAGGCGCTTATCTTGGTAAAACCGTGCAGGTGATTCCTCATATAACCGATGAGATCAAAAGACGGATGCTGATCCTGGGGCAGAAAAATGAATTTGATATTATTATTACAGAAATAGGAGGTACAGTAGGTGACATAGAATCATTGCCCTATATAGAGGCAATCCGCCAATTACAGTGGGAGATGCCGGATGAAGACCTGCTGGTTGTGCATCTAACACTTATTCCATACTTAAAAGCAGCCAAAGAATTAAAAACCAAACCCACTCAGCACTCAGTTAAGATGCTGAGCGAAAGCGGGGTAATGCCGGATGTACTTGTTTGCCGTACCGAAGAACCTATTGGTAATGAAATAAAGAAAAAAATTGCACAGTTCTGTAATGTACAGCAGGAAGCAGTTATTGAAGCAGTTGATGCAGCAACAATTTATGAAGTTCCACTTATCATGATGAAGGAAAGACTGGATACGATTGTTCTTAAAAAATTAAATATTACAAACTATCCTGAACCTGAATTGACCAAGTGGAAAGAATTTTTGGATAAATTAAAATACCCCAAAGCCAAAGTAACTATAGGGCTTATTGGTAAATATGTTGAGTTGCAGGATGCATATAAGTCCATTCTTGAATCTTTTGTTCATGCCGGTGCCATAAATGAATGTAAAGTTCAGGTTGTTGATATTCATTCAGAATTTATTACCCGCGAAAATGTAGCGGAAAAACTTGGTTCATTGGATGGTTTATTGGTGGCACCAGGATTTGGCCATAGAGGCATTGATGGAAAGATTAGTGCAGTAAAATATGCAAGAGAAAAGGGATTGCCATTTTTTGGTATTTGCCTGGGTATGCAAATGGCGGTTATTGAGTTTGCAAGAAATGTAATCGGGATTGAAAATGCACATTCAACCGAAATGGATTCTGATACAACGAATGCTGTGATTAATATGATGGAAGAGCAAAAAAAGATCACCAAAATGGGAGGTACTATGCGATTAGGAACCTACCCCTGCCAAATAAAAATAGGATCTTTAGCACACACTATTTATGGAAAAAACCAAATCAGTGAGCGCCACCGTCACCGCTATGAATTTAATAATGAATATGAAGAACAATTTGAAAGGAATGGCATGATTGCAAGTGGTGTCAACCTTGAAACAAAACTGGTGGAAATCATGGAAATCCCTTCACATCCATTTTTTATTGGTGTTCAATATCATCCTGAATTAAAAAGTACAGTTGAAAATCCTCATCCACTTTTTGTTCATTTTATTGGGGCAGCAAAAAAATTTAATGAACACAGGATGGCCTCCAAAAGCGCTACGCTTCAAAGCGAAGTAATCTGAACGTAATCTTATTTTACAGAATGTTGATGACGGTTTTAATACATCGGCAAAAGGTAGTTTCCCTATCTTTGCCATCTTTTTAAAAAATACTAAATGAATTTCGATCGTAATACCATCATTGGTTTCGTGGTGCTTGGACTGCTTTTTTTTGGATATTTTTACTTCACTACACAAGATCAGAAAGCTTATCAAATGGAAAAGGCCAAAGCCGATTCCATTGCTAATCTGAATAAGCCCAAAGCAGATACAGCTGCATTAGAAGTTTTACAGCAAAAAAATGATTCTGTTATAAATATTACTACTGCGGGCAGTTTTAACCAGGCAGTTAATTCCTCCCAAGAATTTGTGAGTGTGGAAAATGAGTTAATGAAAGTGGTATTTACAACCAAAGGTGGCCAGCCTGAATACATAGAACTTAAAAAGTTTAAGGATCAGCAGGGAAAATTGGTCCGGCTTGCTTCTTCAGACTTTGATAAAATTGATTATGCCATCAATACAGGGATCAATAACAGCGCCCAAATTGCTGGATTAAACTTTTTAGCAGGCGATGTTCAAACAACTCCGGATGGAAATACTCAAATTAATTTTACCCTTCAATCAACAGATAGTGCAGGTCCGGTAATTGTTCATCATTATGTTATTAAGCCGAATGATTACATGATCGATTTCAATATTCAGCTTAGTGGAGCTAGCACTTTATTGACCAATGGAGCTTTAAATTTTAATTGGAATGCAAGAGCAATACAATTGGAAAGGGATATTGATTATGAAAAGCAGAATTCCCAGGTTGGTTTTAGCGAGGCGGGAGATTTTGATTACTATGGAATCAATAACAGAAGCTCCCAGAATTTTGAAACTGACTTAAAATGGGTTGCTGTTAAACAGCAGTTTTTTAATACGGCATTTATTGCTAAAAATGGTTTTGAATCAGGAAAAATGGATTGGGTGGTTCCTTCAGATTCAGGTTTAATTGTTGAAGCCAGGGCCAGTCTGCAATATAAAGTAGATGGAGGCAGTGTAACAAATGTGGTTCCCCTTCAACTATATTATGGTCCTAATGATTATAAAATTTTAAAAGGGTATAATTACGAATTGGAAAACCTGGTTAATCTGGGCCAGGGAATGTTTGCTTTTGTAAAATATATTAACCGTTGGATTGTACTACCGGTATTTGATCTTATTAAAGGATTTGTCAGCAGCTATGGTATAGTAATTCTTTTATTAACCATACTTATCCGCCTTGTTATTTCTCCCTTAACATACAAAAGCTATTTGAGTGGTGCAAAAATGAAGGTACTACGGCCTGAAATTGCCAAATTGAAAGAGAAATATGGTAATGACCAGCAACAGATAAGCATGGAGCAAATGAAATTATTCAGGGAGGCAGGTGTAAACCCATTGGGAGGTTGCATACCGGCTTTACTGCAGATTCCCATATTTTTTGCCTTGTATAGTTTCTTTAGCTCCCATGTAGCACTTCGTGGGGAAAGTTTTTTATGGGCGAAAGATTTATCAACTTATGATACCATTTACGATCTGGGTTTTAATATTCCTTTATATGGTGATCATATCAGTTTATTTACAATTACAGCCACAATAACCAGTTTGATTATTTCACTGTATAGCATGAGTATGACGCCTGATCAGAATAATCCGGTACTGAAATACATGCCGTATTTCTTTCCCGTCATCCTGTTATTTGTGTTCAATAGCTTACCCTCTGCATTAACGTGGTATTATACGGTTTCAAACCTGATAACACTGGTATTGCAGTTTATTATCCAGAATTATATCATAGATAATAAAAAAATTCTGGCTAAAATTGAGATTAACAGGAAAAAGCCTAAGACCAAATCGAAATGGCAGGAACGAATGGAACAGGCGCAGGACCAGCAGAAGAAATTGAAGGAAATGCAAAAAAGAAAATAAAATATAGGATAATAGAAAAAGCCGGTTTCAGATGAATTTGAAACCGGCTTTTTTGTAAGCAACGAATAAGCTAAATTGTCGTCTAAATAGAAACTTATAAAGAACATGACACGTACGTTGAAGTCAATTATATTGATCCTGATGGTTTTAAGCACAATTAAGGTGGAAGCCCAGCGGAAAATTACCGAAGGAACTATTTCTTATGACATTGTCATAAATACAGGCAAAGCGGATCCACAAATTGCAGACATGTTTGATGGAGCAACCAATGTTGTATATATAAAGGGTGCCCAAAGTCGATCTGAAATGGTGAGTTCCTTAGGAACTCAATCTACCATCATTGATGGGAAAACCGGGAACGTTACGGTCCTTAAAGAATATGGAGATCAGAAGTATATGATCCCTATGACCCCAGCAAACTGGAAAGAAGCTAACAAAAAATATGAAGGAATTACTTTTCGGATAGTTGAAGAGTTTAAAACCATCGCAGGGTATAATAGTCAAAAGGCTATTGGTAAAATGGTGGATGGAACAGATTTTACCGTTTATTTTACCCGCGAACTGGTACCTGAAAACACTGATTTTCAATATGCAAACAGGGGTTTACCAGGGTTGGTAATGGAATATGAAACAGTAATGGGTAATCTGAAAGTTACTTATACGGTTTCTAACATAAATTTTAGCCCTGTCCAGGCATCTAAATTTGATTTGCCTAAATCCGGATTCAGGATCGTTTCTTATAATGAAAGTAAAGGAACTGGTAATTAAAGAAAATCAATAATTCCCCTGAGATGAGGGGTTGAATTTAATCTTGTCTAAAATAACTTTTCTTTTTAAGGGAAGGATATAGGTTGTGTTTCCCTTTTTATAGGTAAGAGTTGTATTTATAAAGAGATAGTTGTTCTTTTCTTCGTTTATAATGTGATTTCCCCTGAAATCGTATCCTGATTTGAGGGTGAATATTCCTGGATTAACAAAAACCTGGGTTTTTGTAAGCAATGATTTTTGTCTTGGTTTCCCTTTACCATCACCAAGCGTAGCAAAGGCCCCAAATGTTGACGCCAGCAAAACAACAATAACTGCTGTCTTTCTTTGCAAAACCTTCTTGATTATTAGTGTGTTAATTAACATTTCGTTACAAAAATAGTATAATATTCAAATTAAAGGAAACCGTTCATCATTTGGTTTAATTTTTATTTAACGAAATTCTAAAAGAATTGTTACAAATAATTGGTGTTTTTTATTATTAATGCTAATTTGACTTTAACCATATTAAATGAGAGAACAGCATTTTCGCGAAGACAGGGAATATTTAAAAGAACTACTCCGACAGTTTGAAAACTTACGGGAAGGTAGAAGTCATTCGTTTATTGATGAAGAATCTTTCGAGAAGATCATTGATTATTTTGATGAAAAAGAAGAATTCTCCAGAGCACTGGAGGCGGCTAATTTTGGCATTGATCAATACCCTTACTCTTCATCACTCCTTATACGAAAAGCTGACCTTTTACTGGCCAGCCGTCGATACAAGGCCGCCCTGGAAGTTTTGGATCAAGCCAGCGTGTTCGATGGTTCCGACATCAACTTATATATTTTGAAGACAGATGCTTTACTGGCTCTTGACCAGCAAGAGCAGGCTGTAGAATTACTTCAGCAGGCTTTAACGCTCTTTGATGGTGAAGAACGCATTGAATTACTCTTTGAACTCGCTGATGTTTATGATGATTATGAAGAGTTTGATAAAGTTTTCGATTGCCTAAAAATGATATTGGAAGAAGACCAGAATAATGAAGAAGCCTTATACAAGATTTGTTTTTGGACAGAGTTTACCGGGCGTAATGAAGAAAGTATACGCCTTCACCAGGATATTATAGATGAATATCCCTATAATGAGTTAGCCTGGTTTAATCTGGGTGCTGGCTTCCAGGGATTGAAGTTGTATGAAAAATCCATTGATGCGTATAAATATGCTGTAACAATCGATGAAAAATTTGATTATGCATACCGGAATATGGGAGATGCTTATATCCGGTTAAGAAAATATAAGGATGCCATTGAAATGCTCGAAAAGGTTCTTGAACTTTCAAAGCCAGAAGATGTGATTTATGAGGCCATAGCACATTGTTTTGAAAAAATGAAAAATTATGCTCAGGCCCGCTTTCATTATCGCAAAGCAGTTCATCTTAATCCGGAAGAAAGCAAATTGTTTTATAAAATAGCCTGTACTTATTACAATGAAGGTCAATTTGATGCGGCTATAAAACAATTAGTAAATGCTACACGTATTCATCGTAACCAAACTGAATACCTATTATTAATGGGGGAATGCCGGCTAAAACTGGAAGCATACAAAGATGCAATACAGAATTTCTCTGATGTAGTTCGGATAAAACCCCGCAGCATGAAAGGTTGGGAAGCACTGATACGGTGTCTTTATAAAGCCGGGTATTATGAAGAAGCGATTGAGCAGGTAAATGTAGCTTTTGAAATAAGTAATGGTAAACCCATCCTGCAGTTTTATAACAGTGCTATATTATTTGCTCTTGGTAAAAATAAAACTGCCATTATACAACTTGAAAAAGCTATGGATAAAGCTCCCAGGCTACTAAAGAAATTTGTAGAACTAAACCCCTCAATTTTACAAAATCAATTAGTAGTAGATCTCATTGCCAGGTTTAAAAGAAACAAATCAATTTAAAAGGGTTAGATAAAAGTCAGGTGAGCGCAATTTATTCTTCCTTATTTTTGCGCCAGTTTTTTAAAAGCGGTTAAATCTGTTAAACTTTTATAGTTAAAACCCTGTACATGAATTTTAAACTCTCACAAATTCCTGATCGTGGTAAAAAGCCCAGAGAATCAGGCCTTACCATGGTGATGGATAAAGGGATCAGTGTAAATGAAGCAATAAATTTCCTGAGTGTTGCACATCCGCACGTGGATATTATTAAACTTGGTTTTGGAACTTCTTTTGTAACTCCAATTCTTAAAGAAAAATTGGAAATCTACCGGTCTTATGATATACCTATTTATTTTGGCGGAACACTATTCGAAGCCTTCCTGATCCGCAATCAGTTTGATGATTATGTTTCTGTATGTAAAGAATTCGGTATCAGTTACCTGGAAGTAAGTGATGGTTCCATCGAAATTCCACATGCTGAAAAATGCGGTTATATAGAAAAACTGGCAAAAGAATTTACTGTTTTAAGTGAGGTTGGTAGTAAGGATGCAGCACATATCATTCCGCCCTATAAATGGATTGAACAGATGCGGGCAGAATTGGAAGCCGGATCTACATATGTCATTGCAGAGGCCAGGGAAGCAGGAAACGTTGGTATTTATCGTGGATCTGGTGAAGTTAGAGAAGGCTTGGTGCAGGAGATATTAACGCAAATAGCGAGTGAAAAAATCATCTGGGAAGCTCCTCAGAAAGAACAACAACTTTATTTTATTGAATTACTTGGATGCAATGCTAATCTCGGGAATATCGCTCCTTCGGAAGTAATTCCTCTTGAGGCTATGCGTATTGGATTAAGAGGTGATACCTTTAATTTGTTCTTAGACAAATAATTTTTATGCGGCTTTTTGGTTTAATAGGCTATCCTTTATCACATTCCTTTTCAAAAGAATATTTCACGAAAAAATTTGAAATAGAAAAGCTGACCAACTGCCGGTATGAAAATTTTCCGATTGCATCCATCGCTGAGATAAAAAATATTCTTCATAATAAGCTTGAATTGGTAGGTCTGAATGTTACTATTCCCTATAAACAACAGGTAATTTCATATCTGCATCATGCTTCACCAGTTGTCCAGGTTATCGGGGCATGTAATTGCATACACTTGAAAAATGGTCAATTGCATGGACATAATACAGATGTAATAGGTTTTAAAAAAAGCCTGGAGAAATATTTGCAACCACATCATACAAAAGCCCTGATATTAGGATCGGGTGGCGTATCCAAAGCCGTGGAATATGTTTTAAGTAAATTGAATATCCGCTTCCAGGTAGTTTCAAGAAATCCAGATAATACTCAGTTGAATTATAGATTACTTAGTAAATCAATTATTCAGGAACATTTGCTGCTTATCAATACAACACCATTGGGAACTTTTCCTAATACAGAAGACGCCCCGGAAATTCCTTATGAGTTGTTGACCCCGAATCACTATTTATTTGACGTGGTATATAATCCACCCTCCACAAAATTTTTAAAAATGGGTCAGGAAAAAGGAGCGAAAACACAAAATGGGTTGGAAATGCTGCAAATACAAGCCGATGAAAGTTGGAAAATCTGGAATGAAATTGATTAATTAAGCGGGTTAATATCCTGGATAAATTTTTCCAGAATTATTGATGGAATGGCCATTACTTTTTTTAATGGGTAATCAAAACAAACCATACCTGTTTTAGCCAGGGCAATAATTTTTTTCTCATTTGATACCGCATTTGATTTTTCTATTTTATAATAAATTGAAAATGCAATTTTAGAAAAATCGGCAGCATGAACCGCAACTTTTACATCTTCCCCATAAAATAATTCATTTTTGAATTCAATGGCCACATCTCTCATAATAAGCCCGAATCCACCGAAATTCAATTCATCCAAATTTTTATTTTTCAGGAATTGCATTCTTGCCTCGTGAATGATTGATAAAATGCTGTCATTCCCAACATGTCCCCCATAGTTTATATCAGTGATACGGACAGGTATTTTTGTATAAAATGAAAAATGCTCCGGGAGTTCAATTTTAATTCGCGACATACCCATGCATTTTGGTTTAATATCAGGGGGTGTTTTCTTTAATGGAATTAATCAGGCTCAGCATATCCAGAAAATTATCAGGCGAAGGCGTAATTGGTGAAGAGGCTATCTGCTCTCTCCATTTCTGTATTTTTGCTTTACAATCAATATTGTTTAAAGAAGGTTCGTTATCCAGACAACCAATCATTCCTGCAAGTTTTTTGGAAATTCTTATAACATAACCATCTTCACTTATTACTGTTACATAAGGATTATTAGTGGCGACTTGTGAAGGATTATAGGATATATTACGGGCACTGTAATCCAGAGGTTGCAGGTTGCCATCCATATTATCAACAGAAAAAGAATAAGATAATTGGGCAGGTGCATTCCTTAAATCATCCATGGTCGCTACTGCATAAGTGTTTTGATCAGGATATTTTTCCCGATAACTGTTTTTAGCTACCCATTTTTCCGTTTTGTTCTCATCATTTTCAATCCAATCTTCATTTACTTCCCCGGCTATTGATGGTTTATTCAAAGGCACCGGGAGATTATTAGTTTTGGGTGTAACGGTTTCATCCGGCTTAGTAGCCATATCATTATTTATGGTATTGCTACCATCAGTCATCCAAAACACAGATAAGGCTATAATACCAATGATAGCGGCAGCTGCGGCATACCGCCAAACTGGGAAAGCTTTCTTATAGACCGGAATAATAGCTGCTTCACTTATATTATCAAGCTTATTGGCAATTTTATTCCATGCCTCCGCTGGGGGTGGCGTTTCATAGGAAAACAATTTTGTAGGGAAAGAGGCTTTTACGCCATCATCTAATGCATTGGCAATAGCAGTCCAGTTATTGCCTGGTGGCTTAATTTCGCAGTTGTAAATTTTATTTTTAAGTTCGTCTTTCATTTTTTAACGGATCGGTGTTGATCAATATATTTCTTAACCATGTCCTGGAGTATCACCTTTGCCCTGGATAATTGCGATTTACTGGTGCCTTCACTGATACCCATAATGTCACCAATTTCTTTATGGGTATATCCTTCTATAACATACATGTTGAAGACCGTACGGTAACCAGGTGATAATTCCTGTATCAATTCAATTATATCTCTTTCTGCTAATCCATCCAGTACATTCAGGTAATCCCCTTCAATTGTACTTTCTTCTTTTTCGGTTACAGGTTGCAGATATTTTTTGCGCCTGAAATGTTCTATAGCTGTATTCACAAAAATTCTCCTTATCCAGCCTTCAAAAGAACCTTCACCCCGAAAGCTTGATAATTTCTTGAATATCTTAATAAATCCTTCCTGTAAAATATCTTCAGCTTCCTGTGTGTTTCCGGCATACCGAAGGCAAACAGCGTACATTTTAGAAGAAAATCTATTGTATAATTCTTCCTGCATGCGCCTGTTTTCCTGTAAACATCCTTCAATTAAGTCGCTTTCGCTTATTATTTGGTTGCTTGTAGTGCTCAATTGTGTTGTTTTATTTTATGCAGGTAATTTACCAGTTTATTCACAGCCTTTTTACGGTGGCTATATTCGTTTTTTTCATTTATAGTCATTTGTGCAAATGTTTTGTCACTTCCAAAGGGCACAAAAACCGGGTCGTAACCAAAACCCCTGTCACCCTTCATTATTTCAATGATTTCACCTTCGCATATACCTTCAAATTGTTTTTCCGTACCATTTAACATTAAGGAAATAACTGTTCTGAATCTGGCTTTTCTTTCGGGTTTTGATTTTAATTTCTCCAGCAGTTTGTCAATGTTTTTCTCAAATGATTTTTCTTCACCACTGTATCGTGCGCTTTTTACCCCAGGCTCACCATTCAAAGAATATACTTCAAGGCCGGTATCTTCACTAAAACAATCAAGGCCGGTTAATTCTGATATTGTTTTGGATTTATGGGTGGCATTTTCTTCCAGCGTATTAAAAGGTTCTGGTATATCTGTATTGATTCCTGCTTCTTTCAGAGTTACTAATTCAAAAAAATTTCCTACTTCAGGCTGTATTTCTTTGACTTTAAACTGATTATTGGTTGCGAAAATCAATTTCATACACATTTAATTTAAAAAATTAAGCCATAGATCAGGATAGGAATAAACGTTGTAAACAACTCCATAGTTTGCCTTTTAGTTGTTTATCCTTATCTAATTGATCAAGTGATGGTGATAAAAGGTATTGACAGCCATCAAATGATTGCACCTGAAAATGAGGGAATTTTACCGGTAATTGAATTTGAGCAGGTTGTATATCAAACAGCAAAGCTTTATCCTGGTTTAGATTTTTTTTTAATGTTTGGTAATCAATTTGCGTGTGCGCCAGATTGATTATGGCTACATCACCCAGACTCATTTTGCATGCATTTAGGATGGTAGTTAGAAAATTTAGCTGTTCATCCGGTAAAAAAACCGTATCAGGATTGTTAATTAATATTAAGATATTCTTCTTGTTATCACCCAAAAATTTAATTCCGGCTGTCATTTGACTTTTCGTTATCATAGGAATTATGTCGGGTTTCTCCTCTATGAGTTGGTCTGTATAAAGACCTGAAATCATTGTGGCAGTTAATTTGATATTATTTAAATCCATTAGGGTTAAAATTTACGAATGGGTGTTAGTTTTTTTTGTTTATTTGCAGCATAAAAATAATCATTATGATTGCAGTTATGGATATAACAATCACAAAGGCTGAAAGAAGCAAATTACCGGCAACAAAACCGGAAAACCTTTCTTTTGGCCGTTATTTTACTGATCATATGCTGGAAGCTGATTATGAAAATGGGGAATGGAAGAATATTGAGATTAAACCATACCAGCCATTATTATTAAGTCCATCAGTTGCTGCTCTGCATTATGGCCAGGCTATTTTCGAAGGTATTAAAGCTTACAGGAATGAAGCCGGCGAGGCATTTATCTTCAGACCACATGATAATTACCGGCGTTTTAATATATCCGCACAACGTATGCAAATGCCTACCGTTCCCGAAGAATTATTTATAGAAGGCATGAGGCAATTGGTTGCGATGGACAAGAATTGGATACCTCAATTACAGGATCATTCATTATATATCAGGCCATTTATGTTTGCATCAGATGAACTGATTGGTGTGAGGCCATCCGATAATTATAAGTTCCTGATTATTTTAAGTCCAACAGGCCCTTATTATAATGCTCCAATGAGAATTTATGTTGAGGAACAATATGTGCGGGCTGTACCTGGTGGGGTAGGTTACGCAAAGACGGCGGGTAATTATGCCGCCGCCATGCTGGCTACTGCCAATGCCAAAAAGCTGGGGTATGACCAGGTTCTATGGACGGATGCTTTTGAGCATAAATATGTTCAGGAAATCGGAACCATGAATGTTTTTTTTATTATTGGAAATAAGGCTTACACACCAGATTTAAGTTTGGGTACCATCCTGGATGGGGTAACCAGGAGTAGTGCCATTGAGCTTTTAAAAGAAATGGGATATGATTTGGTTGAACGCCGGATTACCATTGATGAATTAATGGATGCATATAAAGCCGGGGAATTAAAAGAAGTATTCGGAACAGGTACAGCAGCTACAATATCCATGATTAAAGAATTGCGGTACAAGGATTTTGTAATGGAGTTTGATGTGGATTCCTGGTCTGCCGGTCCAACTTTAAAAAATTGGATTACGGATATCCGGGAAGGAAGAAAAGAAGATAAGTACGGATGGATGTATAAAATTGATTAATTATTAAGATTTATAATCACTTTTAAATCTCTTCATTTGCACTCAATTAGTGTTTAATTGAGTGCTTTTTATTTTTTTAATAACAATTTGGGAAATGAAAATTGAATTTTTTGGATTTTCACTCAATGCCCGTTACCTTTGCCCTCCCAAAAATCAAAAGGTTAAGAATGCCTACAATACAACAATTAGTACGTAAAGGAAGAGAAATTATCAGGGCTAAAAGTAAATCCCGTGCATTGGACAGTTGTCCTCAGCGCCGTGGAGTTTGTACCCGGGTATATACTACAACACCCAAAAAGCCTAACTCTGCTTTACGTAAAGTAGCCAAGGTTCGTCTTACCAATAAAATTGAGGTGATTGCTTATATTCCGGGTGAAGGTCACAACCTGCAGGAGCACTCAATAGTATTGATTCGCGGAGGTCGTGTTAAAGATTTGCCTGGTGTGCGTTATCATATCGTTCGTGGTTCATTGGATACTGCCGGTGTAAAAGATCGTAAACAAAGTCGTTCTAAATACGGAACCAAGAAAGAAAAAGCAAAAAAATAATTTAAAAGAAAAGTAATCTCTATATAATGAGAAAATCGCAAGCAAAAAAACTCCCTTTAGCACCAGATCCAAGGTATAATGACAAGCAGGTAACCCGCTTTGTAAATAATCTAATGTGGGAAGGAAAGAAAAGTGTAGCATTCGAAATTTTTTACGATGCCATTGAAAAAGTAGCAAAGCAAACCAATGAAGATGGTTATGAAGTTTGGAAGAAAGCATTAGCCAATGTTACACCAGCTGTAGAAGTTCGCAGCCGTCGTATTGGCGGCGCTACATTTCAGATTCCGGCTGAAGTACGCACTGACCGTAAAGTTTCATTAAGCATCAAATGGTTGATTCGTTATAGCCGCGCCAGGAATGGTCGCAGCATGGCTGATAAATTAGCCGGTGAAATTGTTGCTGCAAGTAAAGGTGAAGGGGCAGCATTTAAAAAGAAAGAAGATACGCACCGTATGGCAGAAGCCAACAAGGCATTTGCCCATTTCCGCATCTGATTTTTCAATAAAAATATTCGAAAGCCGTTCAATTTTGAGCGGCTTTTTTTTGTAAATGCATAAAAAAAGTCGTTTAAAATAAACGACTTTAAAGAATGAGCTAAAATATATCTATCCTTCCACTGCGGGGTTTTCTGCCATTCCTGGTGCTTCCATTTCTGGTTGAGCCACTGGACTTTCAACCGGAGGAGGAGTAGGATTTGATTTACTGCTTGCTGCCTTTCTAGGGGCTGCTTTTTTTGCTGCTTTTTTGGGAGCGGCTTTTCTAGCTGCTTTTTTTGGTGCTGCTTTCTTCGCTGCCTTTTTAGGAGCTGCTTTCTTTGCTGCCTTCCTTGGAGCTGCTTTCTTAGATGCCTTTCTAGGGGCTGCTTTTTTTGCTGCTTTTTTGGGGGTGGCTTTCCTGGCGGCTTTTTTAGGAGCTGCTTTCTTTGCTGCCTTCCTTGGAGCTGGTTTTTTCGCTGCTTTTTTTGGTGCTGCTTTCTTCGCAGCCTTTTTTGGTGCTGCTTTTTTTGCTGCTTTCCTGGGAGCTGCTTTCTTTGCTACCTTTTTTTTAGGAGCAGCTTTTTTATTAGATCTTTTTGATGCTGCCATACTGGAGAATTTAGGGGGTTTAAATTTAATGAGTTGATTGAAAAGAAATTCAATGTCAAATTACAACGAATAATATGGATTAACAAAATTTAAGTTATTATTAAATCCTTTGTATCATTTTAATATTAGCATATGGATGCAAATAACCTTAATGCACAGGCTAAAATAATCTCTAAGCTTACTTGTTTGAAAATTGTTTATTAAATCATTTTACTTCTCAGTAAAAATTGTACAAACCTGGCGTTCATTGCAGCTGTTTAGCAGTAATGAATTCCTGACATCAAATAAGTTGGTTAATAATGTGTACCTATTCGAACATAATTTCTCTGGAAAAAATTTAAAGAATATCGTAACATTTAAATTCAATATAAAATGGAAACAAATTTTAATTATAGCATTCCATCTCAATAAAAATTTCAAAATGAATGAATAAATATCGATTCATTAATAATCATTATAAGATCCTGGGCTATTTAATCTTAGGGCGTAGGAAAAGCAGGCGGGCATTTTTTATTGATAAGGGAGTTTAACCCTTAATTAACCGCATTATTTACATTCCTTTTACTTACCTTTGCGCCTCAAAAATCCTAAAATGATTTAGGGTTTGTCATCAGGTAAACCTGCGGCGACCATTCAAATAAATCCTGGGAATAATAAGCACATTTAAAACAGATAATCAATTTTATACAATGGCAGATTTGAAATATCAACGCAACTTCGGAATTGCAGCTCACATTGATGCAGGCAAGACAACTACAACGGAACGTATTCTCCGTTATACAGGGATGATCCACCGCATTGGTGAGGTGCACGATGGTGCAGCTACCACTGATTGGATGGAGCAGGAAAAAGAAAGAGGGATCACTATTACCTCTGCGGCTGTAAGCTGCCAATGGAACTTTCCTACTGTATTGGGTAACGCAAACGCTGACACCATGAAATACTCTTTTAACATCATTGATACCCCAGGTCACGTGGACTTTACAGTTGAGGTTGAAAGATCTATGCGTGTATTAGATGGTTTGATCGCTTTATTTTCTGCCGTTGATGGGGTTGAACCGCAATCTGAAACTGTATGGCGGCAGGCTAATCGGTACAATGTTCCGCGTATAGGTTTTGTAAACAAAATGGACCGTTCCGGTGCAGATTTTTTGAATGTGGTAAAGCAGGTAAGAGAGATGCTTGGTTCTAAAGCCGTTCCTCTTCAATTACCAATCGGTGCTGAGGATGATTTTAAAGGGGTAGTTGACCTGATTAAAATGAAAGGAATTATCTGGCATATGGAGACCGAAGGAATGACCTTCGACGAAATTCCGGTACCGGCTGATATGCTGGAAGAAGCTAATGAATGGAGAGCCAGCCTGGTTGAATCGGTTGCTGAATACGATGATCAATTGATGGAAAAATTCTTTGATGATCCTTCATCGATAACTGAAGATGAGTTACATAATGCTATTCGTAAAGCAACGATCGATCTGAGTATTGTGCCTATGATGTGTGGTTCTTCTTTTAAAAATAAAGGTGTTCAAACAGCACTTGATGCAGTTTGTCGTTACCTGCCTTCGCCGGTTGATATTGAAGCCGTCCAGGGCTTAAATCCTGATACTGGTGAAACAGAAAGCCGGAAGCCGGATGCGAAAGAACCATTTGCAGCACTTGCATTTAAGATCATGACTGATCCTTTCGTTGGTCGTCTCGCATTTTTCAGGGTTTATTCTGGTCATCTTGACGCAGGTTCATATGTATTAAACGTTAGAAGCGGAAAGAAAGAACGTATCAGTCGTATTATGAAGATGTTTGCTAACAAACAAAATCCAATAGATTTTATCGAAGCTGGGGATATTGGTGCCGCCGTTGGTTTTAAAGAGATCAAAACAGGTGATACACTTTGTCATGAGGATCACCCGATCACTTTGGAGAATATGTTTATTCCAGAGCCCGTTATATCCGTAGCTGTAGAGCCTAAAACTCAGGCTGATGTAGATAAAATGGGAATGGCCATTGCAAAGCTGATCGAAGAAGATCCAACATTGAAAGTAAAAACTGATGAAGATTCAGGTCAGACGGTATTAAGTGGAATGGGTGAATTACACCTGGAGATCATTGTGGATCGTATGCGTCGTGAGTTTAAAGTAGAAGTTAACCAGGGTGCTCCACAAGTAGCTTACAAAGAAGCTTTTAATACTACTATAGAACATCGCGAAACTTTGAAAAAACAAACCGGAGGTCGTGGTAAATTTGCTGATATTGTTTTCGCTTTAGGCCCTATTGATAAAGAATGGAAAGAAGCCAATCCGGATAAAAATTTCCAGTTTGTAAATGATATTTTTGGCGGTTCTATTCCCCGTGAATTTGTTCCGGCTATTCAAAAAGGATTTGAAACTTCAATGACAACCGGTGTTTTGGCCAGTTATCCGGTTGATAATATGAAGGTCCGGGTATTTGATGGAAGTTTTCACGCAGTGGATTCTGATTCAATGTCTTTTGAACTTTGTGCAAAACAAGGGTTTCGTGAGGCAGCCAGGAAAGCAAAACCCGTTTTACTGGAACCAATCATGAAAGTGGAAGTGTTAACTCCCGATCAATATATGGGTGATGTTACAGGTGACCTTAATCGCCGTCGCGGCATGCTTGAAGGTATGGATACCCGTGCTGGGGTACAGGTTATAAAAGCAAAAGTGCCATTGAGCGAAATGTTCGGGTATGTAACCCAGTTACGCAGTCTTTCATCTGGACGTGCATCCTCAACTATGGAATTTAGCCATTATTCTCCTGCACCAAGCGGAATTGCAGAAGAAGTGATCGCAAAAGTAAAGGGAAAGGTTAACGCCTGATCTTAAAAATATATTTTTTACAACCCGGCATTCATACTGTCGGGTTTTTTTTTGAATTAAATGTAATTTTTTGGTTTTGAATATTTTCTGCAATGAAATTTTTTAAATATGCGGATTATTCTGTTTGAATAAATTAAATATGGATTAAGATGTAATACTTTTCAATCATTCCCCAATTTTCATTACAAAAATTTAATAATCAGCCTTTTACGGCATAACTTTTGATGAATAGGACAGAATACCCCGTTTTTAAGGTCTGTGATTGGTTGTAGGCAACATATGAAAAACACAAAATAGGAATTTAGATTCTTCGCCAGGGACGCTCAACAGTATCCCTGGTTTTTTTACTCACATCTTTAAGCTATTTTTTGATTACTTGCAAAGGGTCCTTGAATATAAAATATGCACCACCAGACGATGAAATAACCGTGATCATAAAAAAAATCAAACTAACGGTTAAGCCTGTTTGCTGATTGAGCATGAAATATTCTGCACCGGTAACAAACACGAATTCCCGCGTCCCCAAACCTCCACCAAGAGATAATGGCAAAACAGCTACAATAGTTGCTGCCAGGAATATGAATAGCCAGGCAGCATAATCTGTTTCAATATGAAGTGAATGCAGGATAAAGAAAAGGCAAATGACCTGCGCTAACTGAACACCTATGCCCCAAATAAAAGCCGGCCAGAAGCCAGGCAAAAAATCTTCCATAAAATATTTAACCACCAGGAATAATCCGGCTATAGCTAAAATAGAACCTGAAAAAAATAAAATATCCATCCACCATCCTGGAAATACCATCATTCCGGAAAATGCAAGTAATAAGCCCACAGCTAATAAACCACTGAAACGGTCCAATAAAACTGCGGCAGAAGTTTTTTTGTATGAGGCATCTATTTTTCTTTTTAAATAAATCACCTTATATGCATCTCCGCTAATGGCGCCTGGAAGAAATAAATTATAAAACATACCCAGCCAATACAATTTGATATTTTGCCATGCAGGAATATATAAACTGATGTTTCTGAAATATATATTTAACCGGTATGCGGAAAGTAGTTTTGAAAAAATCAATAACAGGAGTGCTGCAATTAATGATAACCAATTTGCCTTTAAAAATGAATCAACTGTTTGAGTGAAATTAATTTTTGTAGAAATATACCAGAAACAAAGTATGGTTACCACCACTTTAAGGAAAAACTTGGCGATTATTTTAAATACTGGTTCTTTTTTGATTAAAACTTCTGTCATAATACCAGGTAATCTTTCAATAAACAGGAGTATTTTTATATTATCAGAAACGCTGCAAGAAACGGAAACTCTATGATTAAAAAAATAATATCCGCCTCCATCGTTTTGCTTTTTTCAACTTTTGTATCGGCGCAGGAAAAAGTGCTTACAAAAGGAATGAAAATCAATTCATCAACAAAAATTAAAAAAGGTATTTATCAATTATCTGCTTCCTCTAATATGAATGAGGCAATCATTATTATTGAAGGCAATGATATAGTGGTTGATTTCAATAATGCATTGATGCAAGGCAGCGATGATATCAATCAACCTGATAAGTTTACAGGTATAGCCATACTTATTAGGAATAGTCGCAACATCACTATTAAAAATGCCAAAGCAAAAGGATACAAATTAGCAGTAATGGCGGTTGATGTACAAAGTCTGACCATTGAAAATTCCGATTTTAGTTATAACTACCGTCCACAATTAAACAGTACACAAGAGAAGGAGGATATTTCGGACTGGATGAGTTATCACCAGAATGAAAACGATGAATGGCTTCGTTATGGAGCTGCTATGTATTTAAAAAATTGTGACATGGCCGTTATCAGGGAGAATAAAGTAACCGGAAGTCAAAATGCCCTGATGATGACCGGTAGTAGTGATGGCTTGATTTATAATAACGATTTCTCTTTCAATTCAGGAATCGGTTTGGGTATGTACAGGAGCGAAAGAAATAAAGTGCTGCATAACCGCATCATTTTTAATGTGCGGGGGTATAGTCATGGAGTATATAACCGGGGACAGGATAGTGCAGGTATCCTGGTTTATGAACAAAGTAATGAAAACCTGTTCTATCGTAATGCGGTTACACATGGAGGTGATGGTTTCTTTCTTTGGGCGGGCCAATCAACCATGGATTCTGGCAAAGGAGGCTGTAATGATAACGTGTTAATGGGAAATGATTTTTCTTATGCACCCACCAATGGTATTGAGGTTACATTTAGCCGCAATTATATTGCTGATAACCGGATCTATGAATGTGATCATGGCATTTGGGCTGGTTATAGTTATGAAACCAATTTCAGGAATAATAAGATCCGAAATAATCGAATTGGTATTGCCCTTGAACATGGACAAAACAATATGATCAGTTACAATGTTTTTTTTAAGAACAAGGAGGCCATCCGACTTTGGTCACGCAAAGAGCAGCCTGCCGGTTGGGGATATGCGCAAAACCGCGATACCCGCAGCCGGGATTATATCATCGCATCCAATAGTTTCAATAACGACAGCCTGGTTTATAATTTTAAAGGGACCAGGAACCTGAATATATTCAGCAATACTTATTCAGGCGTTGATGAAGTTTTTAAGATGGATTCAACCGTAGTAAACCTGGATACTAGTTTTTACGAAAGGCTTTACCAGTTAACTGTTAACGATACCAATATTATTTTGCCGGAAGTAGATAGTGCGATGAATCCTTTCAAAGGAAGTATTGCGTATGCAGGACGTAAAAATATCCGGATGACCGCCTGGGGGCCTTATGATTTTCGTTCACCCATTATCTGGCATAATAACCCGGCAGATACTTCCCGGGTGATGCATTTTGAGTTGGTTGGTCCAAAAGGGAATTGGAAAGTATTATCTGTTAAGGGAGTTGATAGTCTGTCCGCCCGTTCGGGAAATTTTCCGGCAACTATTACAGCCATAAAACAAAAATCCTCTAATACTGACATATTAATTGAATTGGAGTATGTGGGTGAAGAGATTGTAACGCCTTTTGGCCAGACAATACCTGCCGGCAAGCCTTATATATTCCCGTTCCGGAAATATTTTCAACCTATCCAATGGGAGGTTAAATGGTTTTCTTATGATACGCTTAAATCACCATTAGATCCAAAAAATGAAGTTCTACCGGTTGGGAGTAAACCTTTCAAAACTGATAAAACCGATCGGTTGGAATATGCCTGGTGGGGCGGCATTAACGAAGGAAACAAAATATACCCTCAATTTCTGACTCATGCAGAAGGTGAAGTTGTAGTGGAAGCTGGTGAATATGAAATTGGAATCACCTGGGATGACGCCGTCAGGTTATTCGTGGATGACAGTCTCATTTTAAATGCATGGAATCATTCCATGCATAAATTTGATGAATCACCTCATAAAAAGATTCAAATAGCTTTAAATGGAAAGCATCGTTTCAGATTGGAACACCTTGAAAAGGGAGGTTTTGCCACCCTTAGTTTCAGATTAAAGCCGGTAATTTCCAGGAATTAAATAATTAAAGTATTTTAAGAAAAAAGGTTATAAAAATCTTTGTCCGTTTAGTTTCAGCCCCTTACCTTTGCACTCCCGTTAAAAAAATGGGTTTTTGCAAATGTCTCAACGTATCAGAATAAAATTACAGTCATACGATCACAACCTGGTTGATAAATCAGCTGAAAAGATCGTGAAAACAGTTCGCAGTACAGGTGCAGTTGTAACAGGTCCTATTCCTTTACCAACACGCCGTAAAATTTTTACCGTATTGCGTTCACCACACGTAAATAAAAAGAGTCGTGAGCAGTTCCAGTTAGCTACGCATAAGCGTTTGCTGGATATTTACACGTCCAGTTCAAGGACTGTGGATGCGCTGTCGAAGTTGGATCTGCCAAGTGGGGTAGAAGTTGAGATTAAAGCATAAAATAGAAATGCGGTTAAGACTGCTGATCTAAGAATATAAGTTCTTATTATTATTTAAATCATTCATCTCTCAATTCCGGTAATAACGGAAGAAAAGAGCTCTGAAAAAGCGGTAAGGAAAATTTCCAAAGCCGCTGTAAAAAATATAAACAAGCCCTTCGAGGTTTGTTTGTCACCGGTACTTCCGAATCCAGGCAAGCTTTATGCTAAGCCTGTCGAAGCAAAGGAAAAGGTCGGTGATAAACCAGGATTGACCTTCCGCTCACCGGCGGGAAATGTCTTGAATAACCTTGCGGGGATAAACCGTAAGAAAAATGAAAGGAATCATTGGTAAAAAAATCGGGATGACCAGCATCTTCGATTCAACAGGTCGGCAAACAGCCTGCACAATTATTGAAGCCGGACCCTGCGTAGTTACCCAGGTTAAAACCCAGGATACTGACGGGTATAATGCCTTACAATTAGCATTCGGCGATAAGAATGAGAAACACACTTCACTTTCTGAAAAGAATCACTACGCTAAAGCACAGACTGCTGCTAAAAAGTTCGTAAAAGAATTCCGGAACTATTCCATCGAAAAAAATATTGGAGAAACCATTGCTGTTGACATTTTTACCGAAGGTGAAACTGTTGATGTTGTTGGTACCACTAAAGGAAAAGGTTTCCAGGGTGTTGTAAAACGCCACGGATTTTCTGGTGTTGGTGAAGCGTCTCACGGTCAGCATGATCGTCAAAGAGCTCCGGGATCTATCGGTGGATCTTCTTATCCCAGCCGTGTATTCAAAGGTATGCGTATGGCAGGCCGTATGGGTGGCGACAGGGTAAAAACCAAAGGTTTGAAAGTCGTTAAGATCTTCCCTGAAAAAAATTACATTTTAATAAGTGGTTCTGTACCTGGCCACAATGGTTCAATCGTTTTAATTCAGAAATAATATGCAAATCGATATTTTAAATATAGAAGGAAAGAAAACAGGTAGAACGCTTGAATTACCCGAAGAAATTTTTGGTATTGAGCCTAATAACCACGTTATATACCTTTCTGTAAAACAATACCTTGCTGCTAAGCGCCAGGGTTCGCATAAAGTAAAAACCCGTGCTGAGGTTAAGGGTTCGTCCCGCAAACTGCATAAGCAAAAGGGAACTGGTGGTTCAAGAAAAGGTAATATCCGTAACCCTTTATATAAGGGTGGTGGTACCATCTTTGGACCAAAACCACATTCTTACGATTTTAAATTAAACCGTAAGGTAAAAGATCTGGCTAAAATGTCTGCACTGGCACACAAGGCAAAAGCAAATGCCATTGTTATAGTTGAAGATCTTCAGATGGATACGCCTAAAACAGCTACCGCTGTAAAAATGATCCATAGTGTAAACACCGGTGCCCGTAAAACATTGTTCGTGATTCCTGAATACAATGAAAACGTTTTGTTGAGTTTCAGAAATGTTCAGGGAATTAATAATGTTATGCTGAGTGATATGAATACCTATGATATCATGAATGCTGATGTTTTAGTATTATCTGAAAGCGCCGCTAATGTTTTTGCTGAGCAGGAGAATGAACCAGCGGAAGCATAATTAATTAAATAAATGTGAGTGATAGAGTGATCGTCATACACAAAAAATAAAATAGAATTGAAATGAAAATTTCTGAAGTTTTAATAAAACCCATTTTAACGGAGAAGGCCAACAGCCAGCAGGAAACCCTGCGTCGTTATGCTTTTAAAGTTGCCCGTAAAGCCAATAAGCTGGAAATCAGGAATGCGATTCAGCAGTTCTACGGAGTTAATGTGGTAGATGTTAATACCGTAGTTGTACCAGGAAAATCAAAAACCCGCTTTACAAAAGCAGGTTACATCAAAGGACAGAAATCAGCTTATAAAAAAGCTATGGTTACCGTTGCTGAAGGTGAAACGATTGATCTGTATGCAAATATTTAACCGGTAGAAAAATTATTAATGAATGGCGCGTCAAACGCCGCAAAGTATTGACCAATTAAAGAATTAAAAAATGGCACTAAGAAAATACAAACCCACGACTGCCGGTACCCGTTGGAGAATAGGTAATGCATATGTGGAGATTACAACCAGTGAACCTGAAAAGTCATTGTTAGCTCCTAAGAAAAGCACAGGTGGCAGAAACGTTTCTGGTCGCAGAACAACCCGTTATATGGGTGGTGGGCACAAGCATAAATATCGTTTGGTTGATTTCAAAAGAGATAAGAAGGATATAGAAGCAACAGTTGCTTCTATTGAATACGATCCAAACCGTACTGCTTTCATCGCCCTTTTGCATTATGCAGATGGTGAAAAGCGTTACATCCTTGCACCAAATGGTCTTGAAGTAGGTGCAAAAGTGATCAGTGGCGATGCAGTAGCACCAGAATTGGGACATGCTTTGATGATGAAGAACATGCCTTTAGGAACCAACGTTCACAATATTGAGATGCAACCTGGCCAGGGTGGAAAATTAGCCCGCAGTGCAGGTTCATCAGCCCAGTTGACAAACAAAGAAGAAAAATACGCTATCCTTAAAATGCCTTCCGGTGAGTTAAGAAAAGTATTGATCAAATGTTATGCAACTGTTGGTGTAGTGAGCAATAGTGATCATAGCCTGCAAAGTATGGGTAAAGCTGGTCGTAACCGTTGGAAAGGTATTAAACCAAGAACAAGAGGTGTGGCGATGAACCCTGTAGATCACCCGATGGGTGGTGGTGAAGGTAGAGCCTCAGGAGGTCAGCCTCGTTCAAGGACTGGTCAATTCTCAAGAGGATTGAAAACAAGGACTAAAGGAAAAGGAAGTGATAAGCTGATTATCCAAAGAAGCAACGGTAAAAAATTAGCCAAATAATATCTAACAAAAAAATCGTAAACAATCCTGTTATAAAACAGGCTTAAAATAAAAAGCACATGGCTCGTTCGATTAAAAAGGGACCTTACGTTGACGCAAACCTGGAAGACAAAGTTTTGGCTATTAACGAAGGCACATCAAAAAAAGGGGTACTTAAGACCTGGAGCCGTCGGTCTACAATTACGCCTGATTTTGTAGGACATACGCTGGCAGTACATAATGGAAACAAGTTTATTCCCGTATATGTTACTGAATTTATGGTAGGACATAAATTAGGTGAATTTGCACCAACCAGGAACTTTAAAGGACACTCAAGTAAAAAAGGATAAAAACAGGATTAGGCAAAAGTTCAGGTTTAAATTTTAACCTCAACCTAAACCTCAATCTCAAACTAAAATAAAAATGGAAGCAGTAGCTAAACTGAGAAATTATCCCACTTCACCCCGTAAAATGCGTTTGCTGGCAGACCTTATCCGTGGTGAGAGGGTTGAAAAGGCATTAGCGCTTCTGGAACACAGTACTAAACATCCTGCTGTTCCAATGCGTAAACTGGTGTTAAGTGCAATTGATAACTGGAAGCAGAAAAATGAGGATGGCGATGAAGGATTGCTGGTTATTAAAACAATCATGGTTGATGGAGCAAGGGTTATAAAGCGTATGCGTCCGGCACCCCAGGGTCGAGGATACAGGGTTAGGAAAAGAAGCAATCACGTAACGGTGATCGTGGATACCAAAGCCACTGAAACCAAAGCTCAGAAAAATGCAGCAAAGAAAGCCTCCAAGTCTGCAGAAGCTAAAGAAAATAATACTACTAACGTTTCAAAGGAAAATAACCAATAATATGGGTCAAAAAGCAAATCCGATTGGTAACAGGTTAGGAATCATCCGTGGATGGGAATCTAACTGGTATGCTGACAAAAAACATTATGCTGGTCGTTTGATCGAAGACGACAAGATCAGGAATTATCTGAATGCCCGTATCAGCAAGGGCGGCATAGCTAAGATTGTAATTGAGCGTACCCTGGGTAAGCTGATTATAACTATCCACACTTCAAAGCCGGGTATCATCATCGGTAAGGGTGGCGGTGAAGTTGACCGTATCAAAGAAGAATTGAAAAAACTGACCAGTAAAGATGATGTACAGATCAACATTCTGGAGATCCGTCGTCCTGAACTGGATGCTACAATCGTAGGTGATACTATAGCCCGCCAGATTGAAAACCGCATCAACTTTAAAAGAGCAACTAAAATGAGTATTGCTTCAGCATTACGCATGGGTGCCGAAGGAATTAAAGTGAAATTAAGCGGACGTTTGAATGGTGCGGAGATTGCCCGTAGTGAAGAATTTAAGCAAGGCCGTGTTCCATTGCACACCTTCCGTATGGATATTGATTATGCCAACGTGTTTGCACAAACCGTATATGGTAAAATTGGAATCAAAGTATGGATTTGTAAAGGAGAAGTTTTAGCCAAAAGAGATTTGAACCCTAATATCATTTCTGGTGGAAAAGGTGAGCCAATCGGTGGAGAAAGAAGAGAAAGAAGAGATGATCGCCGTGATGACAGGAGAGGCGGTGGTGGTGGTCGCGATGACAGAAGAGGCGGCGGTGGCGGAAGAAGATAATTATAGCCGGATAAAACGGCAACAAAAAATATTGAATAAAAGGATAAGTCAGTGATAATACATTGGCAAATTATCAAATTCTCAAATTGTATGTATGTTACAACCTAAAAGAACAAAGCACAGGAAGATGCAAAAGGGTCGCATGAAAGGCGAATCAAAAAGAGGAACAACTCTTTCCTTTGGCTCTTACGGTTTAAAAGCTTTGGATAATCATTGGATAACTGACCGCCAGATAGAAGCAGCCAGGCAGGCATTGACACGTCACATGAAGAGAGAAGGTAACGTGTGGATCCGTATTTTCCCGGACAAACCTATTACCAACAAACCTGCAGAGGTAAGGATGGGTAAGGGTAAAGGTAATCTCGAATATTGGGCTGCTGTAGTTCAACCCGGACGTATTATGTTCGAAATTGACGGTGTTACTGAACAAATAGCTCAGGAAGCATTAGCACTGGCCTCCGGTAAGTTACCTATCAAAACAAAGTTTATTAAGCGCAGGGATCTTGCGTAACAATTAAAAAATCGTATCAGCGATGTTAAAGAAAATAGATTATTTAAAAAGCATACAAGGGTTGAATGATGTGGATCTTAAAGCCCGCATCGAAGAAGATGAAATGCGTTTGAAGAAGTTGAAATTTGCGCATGCCATATCACCAGTTGAAAATCCGATGAGCATCCGTGATTTGAGAAAAGACGTTGCCCGTCTTAAATCGGAATTGAAGAAAAGGCAAAACAACGCATAATAAAACTACTGGTTTTATACACCGGTTTTATAAAATTTGTAATAAAAAATGAGTTTCTGACAGAAACTCAAGCTAAAAGCTAAAAAAATGTCTGTAGAAAGAAATTTAAGAAAAATTAGAACCGGTGTGGTTACCAGTAACAAGATGACTAAAACCATTACCGTGGCTGTTGAAAGAAAGGTGAAACACCCGATCTATGGTAAGTTCCTGAAAAAGACTACCAGGTTTCATGCACATGATGAAAAAAATGAGTGCAATATTGGCGATACGGTACGCATTATGGAAACACGCCCAATGAGCAAAACTAAGCGTTGGAGACTGGTTGACGTGGTTGAAAAAGTGAAATAAGTATGTAAGACTTTTTTCCGCAAGGGATAAAAGTTCTCGATCCTAATAATAAAAATTGTAATAACTGCTAATAGCAAAAAGCTAGTAGCTCAAAGCTTAATAAAATGATTCAGCAAGAAAGCCGGTTGAATGTTGCAGATAACAGTGGTGCCAAAGAAGTTCTTTGCATCCGTGTATTGGGTAATAGCGGCCAGCGTTATGCAAAGATTGGCGATAAGATTGTTGTAACGGTAAAAGACGCCATACCGGCGGGTGGGGTAAAAAAAGGAACCGTAACCAAAGCAGTAATCGTTCGCACCAAAAACAAATTGCGTCGTAAAGATGGATCTTATATCCGATTTGATGACAATGCAGTTGTATTGTTAAACCAGGCTGAAGAGCCTCGTGGTACCCGTATTTTTGGACCTGTAGCAAGAGAACTTCGCGATAAGGGTTACATGAAGATCGTTTCCCTGGCGCCGGAGGTGTTGTAAAAAAAGGAAAAGAACAAACAGCATACAAAAAATATTTCCTGGCAGAATCAGGAATGGAAAAGCAAACCTAAAAAGGTAAAAAAATGAAATCAAGATTTAAACCAAAGTACAATATCAGGAAGGGTGATAATGTAGTGGTTATTGCCGGTGAAGACAAAGATCTTACCAAGCCACGCCTGGTAAAAGAAGTATTGGTTGATGAAGGAAAAGTGTTGGTGGATGGAGTGAATATAATCACTAAACATACCAAACCTTCTGCACAAAACACTAAGGGCGGTATCATTAAAAAAGAAGCACCTATTCATATCAGTAATGTTATGTTGTGGGATTCCGAGCAAAAATCCGGTGCCCGTGTTACCCGTGTAAGAGAAAATGGCAAAACAGAACGCGTTTTTAAAAAAGTAAGAATTCAAGGAGGTACTAAATAATGAGCACAACAGCAAAATATACCCCCAGGTTGCAGAAGAAATACCATGAAGAAGCAATTCCTGCAGTAATGAAAAAATTTGGTTACAAGTCGATCATGCAGGCGCCCCGTTTGGAAAAGATATGCTTAAATCGTGGTGTAAATGGTGCCGTAACTGATAAGAAACTGGTTGATGTTGCAGTAGATGAATTGAGCACAATCAGCGGTCAAAAAGCCATGGCAACATTGTCAAAGAAGGATATTTCAAACTTTAAATTGCGTAAAGCAATGCCTATCGGTGCAAGGGTAACCCTTCGCGGCGACAAGATGTACGAATTCCTTGATCGTTTGATCGCAGTTGCTTTACCTCGTGTACGTGACTTCAAAGGAGTTAGTGAAAAATCTTTCGATGGCCGTGGAAACTATACTATGGGTGTGACAGAACAAATCATTTTTCCTGAAATCGATATCGATAAAGTTAATCGTATCACCGGTATGGATATCACTTTTGTTACCAACGCAAACACAGACGAGGAAGCTTACGAGTTATTGAAAGAACTGGGAATGCCTTTTAAAAATATAAAAAAGTAATTAACCTTTTTGGTTAACTCATAAAAATTGATAAATAAGTAATATGGCTAAAACATCAATCAAAGCCAGGCAGCGCAAAAGAGAGAAAATGGTTGCGCAATATGCTGAAAAGCGTGCAGCCCTGAAACAAGCAGGTGATTGGAAAGCATTGGATCTTTTACCAAAGAATTCATCTGCGGTCAGGTTAAAGAATCGTTGCCAGTTGACGGGTCGCCCAAGAGGGTATATCCGTTATTTTGGTCTTTCGAGGATCGCTTTCAGGGATATGGCGCTGAATGGCAAAATACCAGGCGTTAAAAAAGCAAGCTGGTAAATGATATGTTGATAAGTTGAATGGTTGATTAAAATGAACTATTAACCAGTAAGCAAATCAACAGGTAAACTAATAACATTAATTAAAACATCCAATTATCCCGGAATCGATCGGGACGTAGGAGGGCAAAAAATATGGTAACAGATCCTATAGCAGATTTTTTAACCAGAATTCGTAATGCGCAAATGGCAGGACACCGTATCGTGGAGATACCGGCTTCAAATTTAAAAAAGCGTATGACAGAGATCCTGTATGCTCAGGGTTATATTCTGAAATATAAGTTTGAAGATGATAACAAACAGGGCTTTATTAAAATTGCTTTGAAGTATGATTCTCAATCAAAGCAACCGGCAATTCATAGCCTTGAGCGTGTTAGTCGGCCTGGTTTGCGCCAGTATTCAAGCCCTGCCGATTTTAAAAGGGTGAAAAACGGGCTTGGTATTGCAATCGTATCTACATCTAAAGGTGTAATGACCGATAAAGAAGCCAAAGCCGGTAATGTAGGTGGAGAAGTTCTTTGTTACGTTTATTAATTGAATAGCCCCGATGGGCGGTTTGGAAATTTGGCAATGGTTTCCAGGTTTTAAAAAAAGTTGAATGATAATTTAAGTTCTCTATACGGGGCTGAACACTTTCAACAAAACATTGTCAAATTATCAAATTAATTAATTGTCAAATTCTTTATTATGTCACGTATAGGAAAAAAGCCAATCGAAATACCTTCAGGAGTAACCATTACCGTTAATAAAGATAATGTGGTAACTGTAAAGGGACCAAAAGGTGAGTTGCATCAGGCAGTTGATAGGGATATCAAAGTTGATATTAAAGATAACATTGTTGAATTTGTGCGTCCCACCGACCAGATTAGACATCGTGCTATGCACGGTCTTTACCGGTCATTGGTAAATAACATGGTAAAAGGTGTTACAGAAGGTGTAAAGAAAAACCTGGAACTGATCGGAGTTGGTTTTAAAGCTGCTCACCAGGGAAACACACTGGATCTTGCATTAGGATATTCGCATAATATCATTTTCGAAATTCCTAAAGAACTGCAGTTGAAAACAACCCAGGAAAAAGGGCAGAATCCAACCATTTACCTGGAAGGTATTGATGCGCAGTTGGTAGGCCAGGTTGCTGCAAAAATACGCAGCCTTCGTAAGCCAGAACCATACAAAGGAAAAGGTGTTCGTTATGTGGGTGAAGTTGTAAGAAAGAAAGCAGGTAAAGCAGCCGGTAAGTAATAGCAATCAAAACAAATCAAATTAGCATCCTGGCAGAATCAGGAAAATAAAATAAAAGAAATGAATCCAACAGTTAAAATGCAAAGAAGACAAAGCATCCGCCACCGCATCCGCAGGAAGGTGAGTGGAGTTGCTATCAAACCACGTCTTTCAGTTTTCAGAAGCAATACTGAAATTTATGTGCAACTGATTGATGACGATAATGGAGTAACAATTGCTTCAGCTTCTTCACGCGATAAAGATATTGCTGCTCAAAAAGGCAATAAAACAGAGAAAAGTAAAATGGTAGGCGAGGCCATTGCCAGAAAAGCAAAAGATCTAGGTGTAACGGATGCTAAGTTTGATCGGGGCGGATATCTTTACCATGGTCGTGTAAAAGCATTGGCAGAAGGAGCAAGAGAAGGTGGACTTCAATTTTAAATAATAAGTCTAAACCTTTTTTAAAATTTAAATAGAATATATAAAAAGCTATAAATGGCAAAAGTTAATTTAAACAGAGTAAAACCCGGCGACCTTGAATTGAAGGAGAAAGTGGTTTCTATCAATCGTGTGGTGAAAACCACTAAGGGTGGTCGTGCATTCAGTTTTTCTGCTTTGGTAGTAGTTGGTAATGAACAAGGTGTTGTAGGACATGGGTTAGGTAAAGCTAAAGAAGTACAGGAAGCTATTACAAAAGGAATTGAGGATGCAAAAAAGAACCTGATTAAAGTTCCGATCATGCATGGTACCATCCCACACGATCAATGGGCTAAAGAAGGTGCCGCTAAAGTGTTAATCAAGCCAGCCGCAACAGGTACAGGTGTACTTGCCGGTGGTTCTATGCGTGCTGTTTTGGAAAGTGTTGGTATCACGGATGTGTTGGCTAAATCTCTTGGATCAGCAAATCCGCACAACGTGGTAAAAGCTACATTCAAAGCATTGGCTTTACTTCGCGAACCAATCAGTGTGGCTAAAACAAGATCACTGGGTTTAAAGAAAGTTTTTAATGGGTAATGATTTTTTTTTGGAAGATGGTTTATATCATCTTTTAATTGAAAATCTTTCACCAGCAAAATAAAAATACAGATGAAAAAGATTAAAGTAACATTGGTAAAAAGTCCTATTGACAGATCGAAACGCCAGAAACTTACATTGCAGGCATTGGGTTTAAATAAGATGAATTCAACCAAAGAAGTTGAAGCCACCCCACAGATATTAGGTATGGTAAATAAAGTTAACCACCTGATCACTGTTGAAGAGGTGGAAGGGTAAGTCCTTAGATCAAGAGGGACAATAAATTTTAAAAAGCGAGCCCCGTACTGTTTAAAAAACGGAAGCTTTCGGGGCGATGAGTTAAAAAATAAAAGCAATGAAACTACATGAATTAAGACCTGCAAAAGGCGCTGTAAAAAAAGTAAAAAGAATTGGTCGTGGTGAAGCATCAGGACATGGCGGAACTTCAACTAAAGGAACTAAAGGTGCTCAGGCACGTACAGGTTATAAAAGAAAGATGGCTCATGAAGGTGGCCAGATGCCCATTCAACGTCGCTTACCTAAACGCGGGTTTAAGAATATCAATCGCATAGAATATAAAGTATTGAACCTTGGACAAATTGACCAATTGGTTGAGAAGTACGATTTAAAAGAGATCTCTTTAGAAAATCTGTATGTTAACGGTCTTATCGGGCAGTTTGACAGAATTAAAATATTAGGCAATGGAGATTTGAAAGCCAAAATGACTTTCAAGGTAAATGCTATCAGCGAAAAAGCAAAAACAGCAATCGAAGCCGCCGGTGGTTCAGTAGAGATAATCAAGTAATTTTAAGTAATTTGCGATGATGCATGAAAATGCATTTTTTGCTTTTACTGGCCCTAAAATATTACAACTTCCGTGAAGAAATTTATTCAAACGTTTAGAAATATCTGGAGTATTGAAGAACTCAGAAGTAAAATTCTTTTTACTTTATTACTCATTCTGATTTATCGTATAGGTACACATGTTGTATTACCAGGTATTGACCCGGCCGGACTTGATCTGAACGCAGGCCAGGGTGGTATGCTTGGTATGATTGATATGTTTGCAGGTGGTGCCTTTTCCCAGGCATCAATTTTTGCATTGGGTATCATGCCATATATCTCAGCTTCCATCTTTATGCAATTGATGACGGTGCTGGTTCCGCAGTTCCAGAAAATGCAGAAAGAAGGTGATAGCGGACGTAAAAAGATTAACCAGTGGACCCGTTATTTAACAGTACTTGTAACTTTTGTTCAGGCATCTGCATATGTAGCGTATCTGAGACAGATGACTCAGCAAGGTGGAATGATTGAAAGCTTTACTCCTTATTTCTGGCTTACCTCCGTAATTGTATTAACAGCCGGAACTATGTTCGTAATGTGGATGGGTGAAAAAATTACGGATAAAGGACTAGGGAATGGTACTTCATTGATTATCATGATCGGAATTATTGCCCGTTTACCGCAAACATTTGTTCAGGAGTTTGTAGCTAAATCAACCCGTACAGGAATGATCCTGGTCTTTATAATTGAAATAGCAATTCTTCTTGCAATCATTATGGGTTGTATCATGTTGATACAAGGGGTTAGAAAAATTCCGGTAAATTATGCCAAACAGATTGTAGGTAATCGCCAGTTTACAGGCGCACGCCAGTTTTTACCCATTAAGGTTAATAGTGCGGGTGTAATGCCAATAATCTTTGCGCAAGCCATTATGTTTTTACCAACCATGTTTTCATTAACAGGTACTGAAACCGGTCAGGGAATTGCCGCCGTTTTTTCAGACCATAAGAATTTATGGTATATGGGGGTTTATGCCGCTGTAGTTATTGGTTTTACATTCTTATACACAGCCTTGATCTTTAATCCCAAGCAGATTTCAGATAACCTGAAACAAAATAATGGTTTTATCCCAGGTGTTAAACCTGGCCAGCCTACCACCGATTATATTGGGGTAATCATGGATAAAGTAACATTGCCGGGCGCCATATTACTTGCTTTCATTGGTATCCTGCCTGGAATTGCAGAACGTTTAGGCGTTACACAGGGTTTCTCAACCTTTTTTGGAGGAACATCCTTACTGATTATGGTTGGTGTTGTATTGGATACATTGCAACAAGTGGAAACTCAGTTAATGATGCGTCAATATGATGGTTTGATGAAGAGTGGCCGCATCCAGGGAAGACAAACAGTTACACAGACATCTGTTTAATTTAATTTTAAAATAACTGCAAAACCTGGCTTTGGCCGGGTTTTGTTGTAAAAATAAAGCTGCATTGATTTTCCAGGGTGAAACGCAATCGAATCTGTGCAGAAACTAAATTGTCAGGAAGCAGAATGATTCATTATAAAACAAATGAAGAAGTTGAATTGATGCGGGTAAGTGCATTACTCGTAAGTGCATCATTGACTGAAATTGCAAAAATTCTAAAACCCGGCATTACAACCTTATCATTGGATATCGTTATTGGAGAATTTATCCGCGATCATCAGGGCATTCCATCTTTTTTAAATTATAACGGCTATCCATTTAATTCCTGTATTTCTGTGAATGAAGTAGTGGTACATGGCTTTCCAAATGGTACCGAATTAAAGGAAGGAGATGTTGTTTCAGTTGATGTGGGTATTATCAAGGATGGCTGGCATGGTGATCATGCTTATACATTTTCCATTGGTGATCCCGGTAAGGAAAATATTCAATTAATAAAAGTTACCAAAGAGAGTTTATATAAAGGAATAGAAAAAGCGGTTGTGGGTAACCGTTTGGGTGATATTTCTTTTGCCATCTGGGAACATACGGAAAAAAAATGTGGTTTTGGTGTAGTGAGAGAACTGGTAGGTCATGGACTGGGAATAGAAATGCATGAAGATCCCCAGGTGCCCAACTACGGTCGTCGGGGAACGGGTCCTAAATTAAAAGAAGGTATGGTGCTGGCCATTGAACCTATGATCAACCTCGGCACAAAAGATGTATTTACTGAAAAAGATGGTTGGACAGTGAAAACGAAAGATCTGAAAACATCTGTTCATTTTGAACACGATGTATGCATCAGAAAAAACAAAGCGGACATACTCTCTGATTATATACCTATTGAAGCTGCAGAAAAAGCAAATCCCCATTTGTTTTCTGACTACTAGTAAAAATTCAAAATGCTTTTGTTCTATTGAAAAAGAAACTGGTTGTAATTGGTGGAGGAGCTGCCGGTTTTTTTTGTGCGGTAAATGCAGCAAGACTCAATCCTTTGCTCGAGGTTGTCCTGTTAGAGAAATCATCCAAATTGCTTTCCAAAGTTAAAGTTTCAGGTGGTGGAAGATGCAATGTTACACATGCCTGTTTTGATATACCGGAAATGAGTAAGCGATATCCGCGTGGAATGAACTTTGTTAAAAAATCTTTTCATCAGTTTTTTACCACCGATACTATTCAGTGGTTTCAGGAAAGGGGCGTGGAGTTAAAATCAGAACAGGACGGAAGAATGTTTCCTGTTACTGATTCTTCTCAAACAATTATAAATTGCCTGCTTTCAGAAGCGGATCAATATGGTGTCCAGGTCAGGATGCATGCTGAGGTAAAAAATATTGAGCCCTTGCAAGATCACTTCAAGATTCATTTACCCAATCAAACTATTGTTGCCAATTATGTATGTGTAGCGAGTGGAGGTTTTCCAAAGCTTAGCATGTTCGATTGGCTGAAGCATTTAGGACATACAATCGAAGAACCCATACCGTCTCTTTTTACATTTAATATGCCGGCACATCCCATCACCAAATTGATGGGCATAAGCGTTGAAAATGTGCTTGTTAAAATAAGAGGATCAAAATTACAGGAGCAAGGACCATTACTCATTACTCACTGGGGAATCAGCGGCCCCGCTATTTTGAAATTAAGTGCATGGGGAGCAAGGGAATTTAAAGATAAAAATTATGAATTCGGTATCATCGTTAATTGGCTTCCTGCATACACTGAAGTAACACTTAAGCAGGAATTTCAAGCAATAAGATTCAGTATCGCTTCTCAAAAAATCCTACATAAAAATCCCTTTGGATTACCTGCCAGGTTGTGGGAATTCATTTTACATCATTCAATTGTAAACCCGGAAATCACATGGTCCAACCTGCCGGCAAAAGAACAAAACATGCTGATCAGGAACCTGGTTCTATATGAAGCAGACATTAAAGGTAAAACTACTTTTAAAGAAGAATTTGTAACGGCGGGAGGTATTCGCTTAACGGAGGTTGATGCAAATACCATGAAGAGCAGAAAAGTAAATAATCTTTTTTTTGCAGGTGAAATCCTTGACGTGGATGGAATAACCGGCGGTTATAATTTTCAACATGCATGGACGAGTGGATGGATAGCAGCTAATGAAATTGCCAAGACTACTTCACTGCTTGTCTAACTGAGGTTTTATTTGTACATACGCCCAGGCTGTAAAAGGCAACAGAAAAAGGATTAAAAAGCCTGCATACAAAAATCCAGAAAAATATAAACCCAGGAATACTAACAACAGAAAAAGCGGGTATAGAAAAAACAATAAAACCATTACCAAAGAATCAAAATGATCATTGTGCCCGGCCTTTTTAAGGGCAAATAGTTTTATCGGGATATATAATATACTATGAATAAGAAAACCTATAGCAGAAGGAATAAACAGCACGCATTTTTTTAAAATTGAATTTGGAATTTTCAGCAATCGTTCCTGTTTTTCAATATCATTTTTTTTAATGTCAAAAACCAACTTTGTCAATTCCTCGTTTAACAGATTATTAAATGCCATGTGTTTTAAACCCGTAGCATCACTTTGATTGATGTCTTGCATGTGTATCGAATTCCCGAAATTGATAAATACATTTTTCCCAAATCGCCTGAAACTGCTGTAATTAATTCCAACGGGTATAACCTGTAATGGGATACCATCTTCCCAGCTGCTTAAGGCCAGCCTGGCAGTTCCTTTTTTCAAAGGTCTCAGCCGCCATTCATTGATACATAAACCTTCGCTGAAAATCTGGATAATACCATTCTTTTTGAATATGGATTTACAGGCATCGAAGGTTTCGTAATTGGCTGAAAGATTTTCATTTCCTTCGCTGGCCCGGTACACCGGCAACATTCTTAAACTGGTTAAAATGTCGGCAATAAAACGTTTTTTAAATACATCGCCTCTTGTTAAAGAATATACTGGTTGTTCAAAAAGAACATCAATGATGATTGCATCAAGAAGGGAATTGGGGTGATTGCTGGCTAACAATACAGGTCCTTTGATCTTTAAAATTTCTGGTTTATTGATTTCTATATGCCTGCAAAATATCTTCAAAAAAAGGCCAACGAGTATTTTTAATGTCTGGTATAACAAATGACCAATATTTTGTTAAGCAAAAAAGCTGGTGTTCAATATAAATTAAATAATAACACCACCTGGACCCTTTTAATTTTAGATACCTGTTTTTTTAAGCTGAAACGGGTTAAAATCCTGAAAAAACTACCTTTTCGCCTAGCCAAAAGACCTATTTATCCTATCTTTGCTGCCCCGATAAAAAAACCACGGGATTATTAATTATGTCTGACGAAAACAACATTCTTAACCTGCCTGCCGGACAGGCTGGCTCAAACGCTGATGCACAGGAGAATGCTTCTGATTCCGTTGATATCGGAACAGAAACTACTACAGCGACAACAACTGCACCTGTGGCAAAAGAATACCCCAAACAAACCCCTCATGATGATTTTGATTGGAGCATTGACAAACGCAATGTAGCCAGTTACTCCAAAGAAGAAAAAGAAAAATACGACAATGTTTATGATAACACATTTGTTGCTATTACGGACGGTGAATTAGTGAATGGAATTGTAGTAGGTGTTACTAAAACTGATGTTGTAATCAATATCGGATTTAAAAGTGATGGACTTGTTTCTTTAAACGAATTCCGCGACATACCTACTTTAAAAGTTGGTGATGAAGTGGAAGTAATGGTGGTAGAAAAGGAAGACCGTGATGGTCACCTGAACTTAAGCCGTAAATCGGCCCGTATTACCCGCGCCTGGGAACGTATTGTTGAAGTGCATAAAACAGGTGAAGTAATCACCGGTACGGTAACTTCAAAAACCAAAGGCGGATTGATCGTTGATGTTTTTGGAATGGAAACTTTCTTACCAGGTTCGCAGATAGATGTGAAACCTGTTACGGATTACGATCAGTTCGTAGGTAAGACAATGGAATTTAAAGTTGTTAAGATTAATGAAACCATTAAGAATGCCGTAGTATCTCACAAAGCATTAATTGAAAGCGATATTGAAGCACAGCGTGCTGAAATAATGAGCAAGCTGGAAAAAGGACAAGTACTTGAAGGAACCGTGAAGAATATCACTGACTTTGGTGCATTTATGGATCTGGGTGGTCTTGACGGCTTATTATATATCACTGATATCAGTTGGGGACGTATCTCTCATCCATCAGAAGTATTGAAACTGGATGAAAAAATTAAAGTGGTGGTCCTTGATTTTGATGATGAGAAAAAACGAATCAGCCTTGGTCTGAAACAATTAACACCACACCCATGGGATATATTACCGGAAACAATTGCTGAAGGTTTGGAAGTGAGTGGTAAAGTTGTGAATATAGAAGATTATGGCGCATTCCTGGAAATTATGCCTGGTGTTGAAGGTTTGGTACACGTAAGTGAAATTACATGGGCCAATACACCAATTAATGCTAAGGAGTTTTTCAAATTGGGTGATGAACATAAGGCTAAAATTGTGACACTTGATAAAGGAAGTCGCAAAATGAGCTTATCCATTAAACAACTTTCAGATGATCCTTGGAATGATATTGAAACAAGATTTCCTGAAAACAGCCGTCATGCAGGATTGGTGAAAAACATTACACCTTATGGTGTTTTTGTTGAACTGGCTCCAGGTATTGGAGGTATGATTCACATCAGTGACCTGAGTTGGTTAAAGCGTTTCAATCACCCAAGTGAGTACACTAAAGTGGCTGAAAATATTGATGTAATCATTTTAGGTATCGATAAAGAAAATCGCAAATTGCAGTTAGGCCACAAGCAACTGGAAGAAGATCCATGGAATACATTGCAGGATACATTTGCAGTTGGCTCTGTTCATGAAGGTACTGTGAGCCGCAAAGATGATAAAGGCGCTATTGTGCATTTGTCATACGGGCTGGAAGGATTTGCACCAAACCGTCATCTCTCTAAAGAAGATGGTACTTCGGTAAATGCAGAAGAAAATGCGGAATTCATGGTTATCGAATTTGATCGCAACGAAAAGCGCATCGTGGTTTCTCATTCACGCATCTGGGAACAGGTTAAAACAGATGAAAAGGAAGCTGCTAAAAAAGAAGCAAAAGTTGAATCCGATAAAACTAAAAAGACAATTAAGACCATGCAAAGCAAGGTTGAAAAATCAACCCTTGGTGACCTGGGTGCTTTAGCGGAGATCAAGGAAAAATTAAAGAAGGAAGAAAGCGGAGAATAAGAACTCCCAATGATAAATCCTTAAAAGGTTGCCACCGGCAACCTTTTTTTTATGCGCTGGTTTTTTGATGTGGTGGTGATTATGTTTTCTAATATCATACATTTGAGAACGATTCATTGAAAAAACTAACTGAAAAGAATGAGCGCATTTACAGATCGATTAAAAAATGTAAAGCTGGTTAGAAAATTGGTGTATGCCATTGTAGGTTTTGCTTCTTACCCGGGTATTGCCATCATCAATAAATTAAAAATTTCAGGTACAGAATACCTCAAAGATCTCCCCAAACAGAATGTATTATTTGTCAGCAATCACCAGACTTATTTTGCGGATGTCATTACTTTCCTTCATATTTTTTGTGCCGTAAAGTGGGGTAAAGTGAACAGGCTGGGCATACCATATTATTTGTTGAACCCATTTTCGAATGTATATTATGTGGCCGCTGAAGAAACCATGAAAGGCAGTTGGATGAGCCGCTTATTTTCCCTGGGTGGTGCAGTAACCATAAAACGCACCTGGCGTGCAGAAGGGACAGAAGTACAAAGAGGCCTGGATCCATCCGATACTCGGAAAATTGAAAGAGCATTAGAATCCAGCTGGGTTATTTCTTTTCCGCAGGGAACCACCAAACCTTTTGCACCGGGAAGAAAAGGAACTGCCTTTCTTATCAAAAAAAATAAACCGGTTGTTGTGCCCATTGTAATAAGTGGCTTCTGGAGGGCATTTAATAAAAAAGGTCTTAAGTTTAAAAAGAAAGGCGTTCTGTTATCTGTGCAATTTAAAGAGCCTTTACAAATTGATTATGATGATAGTCTCGATAACATACTCGCACAGGTAATGATTGCTATTGAACAAAGCAAACTCCATATGATGCAGGGTCCGCATCACTGGCAATCCATAGATAAATAATTAATAAAAATGTGATTAATCCTTAAAAAAAAGCGCTTTTAATTCAAGGGCATCGTCAGGCTTCATTTTACCACCCAATATCAATCTTAATTGCCTTCTTCTTAATGCACCCTCGTAAAGGTTTGTTTCCTCCTTCGTTTCTGGTATCAATGGTTCAACAGAGCGTGGCCGGCTGTTTGGATCCAATGCAACGAAAGTATAATAAGCTTCATTGCTTTTATATTTATATTTCTGTATAATATCTTCTCCCCAAACCCGCAGGTGAACTTCCATGGATGTATTGAATGAGCGGGTCACTTTTGCTTCTATATGAACTACGTTTCCAAGCTTTATGGAATTTTCAAAAGATATATTATCGACAGACGCGGTTACCACAGGTGCATTTGAATGTTTTTGAGCCGCAATGGCCGCGGCAATATCCATCCAGTACATCAATCTTCCACCCATTAAATTACCAAAAGTGTTGGTGTCGTTTGGTAAAACAATTTCCGTCATCATAGTAAAACTTTCATTCGCCTTTTTCCCCTTCATTTTTTTTTAATTTGGGCAAAGGTAATGCCTGTCCCTTACTTAATATGATTGATAAACTGTGCATAACAATTAATGGGTTTCAACTAAATTTGCTGCACTTATTAATGTCGTATGAAAATTTTGGAAAAGATTGATTTTGATGATACAAAAACAGCCTTTGCCTATATGTCGGACAGGCAATTGAAGCTTGCACATTTATTATTTGCCTCCATGAATATGGATTGGCTCGTTAACCTGGGTTTAAAAATTACACCCTGGGCTATCAATAATAAATTACCCGTTAAAGGACTGATAAAGGCAACCATTTTTGAACATTTTGTAGGTGGGGAAACGCTATCTGAAACCGTTAAGGTGGCTGAGAAATTAAGCAAATCGAATGTGCAGGCTATTCTTGATTATGGAGTGGAAGGAAAAGATGGTGAAGAAAATTTTGACCAGGCCTGTGAAGAATTTATCCGGGTAATAAAACATGCTGCTTTACAACCCGGGATTCCTTATATGAGTGTAAAGGTTACCGGCCTTGCACGCTTTGCTCTACTGGAAAAATTAGATGCAGCCGCAACTGAAAACAGCGGTTATAACGGTAAAGTGCATACGGAAATTTTAACGCCTGGTGAAGTTGGGGAATGGGAAAGAGTTGTTGATCGATTATACCGGATTGCAGCTATCGCTTATGAATCCAATGTGGGTGTTTTAATAGATGCTGAAGATTCTTGGATACAGGATCCTGTAGATGCCTTAACCATGCAAATGATGAAAAATTTCAACCGGCAAAAAGCGGTGGTGTTCAATACATTTCAATTATACAGGCACGACAGGTTGCAATTTTTAAAAGATAGTTTTGAGAAATCAGTGGAAGAAGATTTTATACTGGGTGCTAAATTGGTAAGGGGCGCCTACCTGGAGAAGGAAAGAGAAAGGGCCGTGCAAAAAAAATATCCTTCACCTATACAGCCTGATAAGGAATCAACGGATAAAGATTATAACCTTGCCATTAAATTTTGCATGGAACATTTGGATCGTATATCCCTGGTTGTTGCATCGCATAATGAGTATAGTAATTTATATACCGTTCAATTACTACAGGAGAAAGACTTACCTCTGGATCATCCACGTGTACATTTTAGTCAGCTATATGGCATGAGCGATAATATTACTTTTAACCTGGCTAAAGCAGGTTGTTCTGTTAGCAAATACCTTCCTTTCGGTCCTATAAAAGATGTTATTCCATACCTGATGAGAAGAGCGCAGGAAAATTCATCTGTAAAAGGGCAAACAGGCAGGGAACTTGGATTAATCAAAAAAGAGTTAAAGAGAAGAAAGGAGAAATAGTAATTTTGTTTTGAAATTATTTTTCTCAAAAGATTACAAAGGACTGTTAGCTCAGTTGGTTTAGAGCATTACTTTGACAGAGTAGGGGTCACTGGTTCGAATCCAGTACAGTCCACATACACCTGCCGCAGGTTTCTACGAAAATCAGATGTTGAAAGTAGTATTTATTAGATTTTTATTCCACAATAATTGAAACTTCTGGAAATGGATAATTTTCAGAAGTTTATATAACGGTAATGGATAACCTTATTCATTAAAGTTAATTCCTGCTATAATTTCTTCCAGGTAAAACTTATCGGTTTCATCAAAATCATCCAGCAGGCTGCTATCACAATCCAGAACAGCAACTACTTCATTATTTTTTATAACCGGAACTACAATTTCTGATTTTGAGAGGCTGCTACACGAAATATGACCTGGAAAATGTTCTACATCTTCTATGATCAGGGTTTTTTCCTGTTCCCAACTGGTACCGCAGACGCCCTTTCCTTTTTTGATACGGGTGCAGGCAACGGGCCCCTGAAAAGGACCTACAACCAATTCATTATTTTTTACTAAATAAAAACCTACCCAAAGCCAGTCAAATTGTTCTTTTAATGCTGCGGCAATATTTGCCAGGTTAGCTATCAGGTCAGTTTCTCCTTCTATAATGGCTGCTATTTGTGGTACCAGGTTTTTATATTGATCCTCTTTGGTTCCTTTAATAATCAACAAGTCTTCAGGCATAATTAATGATTTACAATAATAATTTGCTGCAAATGTTGTTTAATAAATTCAATTTATCGGCACCAAATTGTTAATCATGCTTATCACCTCCAAGGCTATACGGGTTGTTCTCTTCATCTTCTTCACCCAGTACTTCATTATCATCGTCTAATTCGGAGCCGGGTACATCAAGGTCATCACCAGAAACATCCTGGCTGTCTTCATTCAGCAATTCACCCTCCGCATCTTTATTATCTAAAGCGGATCTTCTTAAATTTATATCATCTGTGGTAGGCATATCCTGATCAGCACGTCTTAAAATCTCTTTTTCTTCATCACTTACGTCTGCATCGTTTCCCATTACCGGTTTAGTTTCATCTTCTTCAGGTTCATCACTTACAGCAATGTCCATTACTGGTTCACCTGGAAAATCTTCTTCATGACCATCATCAAAAACTGAAGCACCTTCCTCATCATCAGAAGAAATAGTAGTGTCTGCTAATTCACCCAGGGGTGGAACATGTATATGCTCCTGGCCGGGAATATCTTTTACATCGGGCAAGTCCATTATAACCACTTCAGGTTTTAATTTTTCCTGGTCCTGTGGCGAATCGGGTAAATCAGTATAATTTTCCTGGTCTACATTCCTTGTAGTAAATGGTTTATTTTTTTGATCTTTTTTCATTGATAATCATTTCCTTAATCTATAAAATTTTTGTGCCGCCCTTTGCAATTATTGTGCAGGGATCAAAACTTTATATTCGGTACCTGTTTTTACGGGCAATGATCTGCCTCTCAACCAGGGGTTCAACAGTTTTACTATTTTATAAGAAGTACCCTGGCTCTGAGACCATGTGGCAAGGTTGGGAATACTGCTGGTTACAATCACCTGCTTCGTATTTAGAGGATTATACTGGTTATCTTCTTCAATATTAAATCCAAAGGTTTCAGCATTTGTTAGTATATGTTTGAAAGCCAGAATCCGAAAAATATATTTATTGGTTTCTTCAGGCAATAGCAGGTCATAATAGTTTTTAGAACCCTGGAAAGTAGCCTGTCCATTATAACCTCCTTGTCCGCAATTATAGGAAGCCGCCGCTGCAGTCCAGGATCCAAATTTTTGATAAGCTTGTTTCAGATAAAGACAAGCCGCGTCCGTCGATTTTATATAATCATATCTTTCATCAACCAGACTATTTACATTCAGATTATACTCAGGAGCAGACTCTGGCATAAATTGCCAAAAACCGACTGCCCCTGCCCGTGAGGTTAGGTTTTGCAAATTACTTTCTGCAATACATAAATATTTAAAATCATCAGGAACACCATTAGCTTTTAATCGCTCTTCAATAACAGGAAAATACCTGTTAGCCAATTTCATGATATAAATAATATTATTCTGATAATAATAATTATAAAGCAATTCCCTGTCAAACCTTTCATATACATCCCATCTTTCAAGTGGTACATTTTCACCAGCAAAATCTATTTGATCCGGAACCCTGGGAGCAATCCAGACATTTTTATCTTCGTTTGATATTTGTTCTTTAATGAGTTCATCTTTTTCATCAAAAGATAGTTGCATGATGAGAAATATGCCTGCAATGGCACCTGCCGTTAATAATAAAATTGATTGAAATGGTTTCTTCATATTAAAAATTTAATATTGGTGATAAAAAATCATACCCCAAATAGTGGCGCTTAAGAGGGATTGACACCCCATTTTTTTTATTCTAAATAGATCAAAAACAATAAGTTAGAATGTAACGCGAAAAGGCCTGAAAATTGTATTAGGAATAAAAAAAGTAGTATATGAAAAAGACAAAATTTGCTATTCTGATTTTGGCATCAACCATATTTTTTATGGGATGTGAATCAGAAGGCCGTTATATTGACCTTGAATCTGGAAACCGGGTAGAAGTGGAGAAAGATTCTGAAACCGGTTATATGGTGAATGCTGAAACTCGTAAGCCATTATATATTTATGTGGACACTGAAGCCAATGATACTTTATATGGCAGAACAGGTAGCGTAATAAATGGGAAGGTTGCACAAAATGGTGGTAAGTGGGAATATGATGCGGATGGGGATTTTAAATATACGGATGGAGATTACAAGTTAAAAGTAGAAGCCGATGGTGATTATAAGATAAAGGATGGTGATTATAAGAAAAAGGTGGATGCAGATGGTGATATAAAAATTAAAGACGGTGACACAAAGATTAAGATTGATGGTAAAACAGGTGAGAAGAAAGTAAAGAACGACTAATTTGAATCTATAAAAACTGGCAAAGAGCTATTCCCAGGAATAGCTCTTTTATTTTACGGGTTCAGTAACTGACGGCAAAATCAGTTGCAGAATTCCTGGTAATATCCTGGCGCTAACATGGTCAACTTTGCCAAGATATTCACCATCTACCTGGAAATGTGCTTTATGTTTCATTTCAATTTTTACGGATTTTGCTTTATAGATTTCTATTTTTTTGCGATTAAAAGGTTGGGGCCTGAACCACATTTTAAAAAGTTCTGAGACTGCTAATCTCCGGACAACGACAACTTCAAATAAACCATCATGTAAATTACCATCAGGATTAATAACTGCACCAAAGCCATATTTGCTGGCATTGGCAATAATAACCACCAGTGCCTTTCGTTGAACGATCATTTTTTCTGTTTCAACAAATACCTGTAAATAACTTCTTTTAACCAATACTTTCAACAGCACTCTGGCATATCCCCATTTGCCCCTTCGGTTTCCTTCTGAAAAATATTTTATCAACTCGGCATTCATTCCAACATCACTTAAGTGAAGACTCATTTCATCATTCACTTTCACCATATCAGTCTTTTTAATTTCACCTTTTATTATAAGTTCCATTGCTTCATGTTCATCCATGGGAATTTCAAGTTCCCTTGCCATTCCATTTGCAGAGCCAGCTGGTAAAATGCCCATGGCAATGTCAGTGCCCATAACAGATTTTGCCACTGTGGTTACAGTTCCATCACCACCCACCGCTATAACGCGTTGGGGTTTGATTTTAAAAATCTCTTCTTTTATTGAATTTTCATTCTGCTGACTGCTTAAATGAAAAAAGTAAATAGTATGTTCACTGTTTAAAAAGTAATTCCGGATTTCATCTTCCCAGTCAGGCTTATTCTGGTTTCCTGAAAATGGATTTATTACAAATAAAATTTTGTAAGAATTAAGGGGCATATTTTTTTAATTAATAAACGATTGATGTAACATAGTAATAAATATGCCAGTGAAAGGATTTTTTCAAAAATTATATAAAAAGCTCTTGTGGCGACTTCGCTTAACCAATCACCCTGTGGTACAGGTTTATAATGGGTATGGTAATAAAAGGCATGTTTTTATTTATGGACATGTTTTTAAATTCAGCCCGGTTCCCCGTAAAAAATTCAGGCGATTTTATGTAACTAATGCATTTGCGTTAATACGATCCTTTATGGTGAAACCATGGTCAAATGTAAAATTGAAACTGGTTTGGGATGGTCAGGTTATAGAGGGTAGTTCCGGGCAGGATGGATTTTTTAAATTTGAATGGGCACCTGGTTTAGAAGTGAAGGAAGGCTGGCATCCCGTGCAGGTGCAGGCCCTGCACCCTGAAACAGGCCAGATTATTTCAGCTGGGGAGGGGCTTGTATTTATTCCTCACGAGCACCAATATGCGATCATTTCTGATATCGATGACACTTTTCTAATTTCTCATTCTGCTAAACTCAGAAAGAGATTATATGTATTACTTACTAAAAATGCACATTCCAGGAAACCGTTCGAAGGTGTGGTAAAACATTACCAGCTTTTGGCGGGTGCGGGGAGTTTGCATGATCTGCCTAATCCTTTCTTTTATGTATCAAGCAGTGAATGGAACCTGTATGATTTTATTGTTGAATTTTCAATCAGGAATGAATTACCTAAAGGAATTTATCTGCTGAGCCAGCTAAAAAAACTACACCAGGTGTTAAATACGGGCCAGGGGAAGCACAGTGCTAAATTCATGAAGATTGTAAGAATAATGGAAGCGTTTCCCGATCAAAAATTTATTTTATCAGGTGACGATTCCCAGGAGGATCCTAATATATATTCTTCTATTGTAAAACATTTTCCAGAAAGAATTCAGGTTGTTTACCTGAGACGCATTCATGGCCCTAATGAAGAAAAAACAATGGAGAGTGTAAATTTTATTAGAAAAATGAATGTGCCCTGTTGTTATTTTACCCATAGCAGTGAGGCTATAGCACATAGTAAGGAAACCGGTTTAATATCCTCCCTTTAATTTCTAAAAATCAAATTCCTTTACGTTTTCATCTTTTAGCATAAAGTCTATAAATTTCTCGTGGTCTTTTTGAGCGCCTTGTGTTATATAGGTTGCAGTTATTTGGTTTAGCCAACCGGGTACGTTTACCCACAATGAATTTCAAATTATTTTTTTGCCTAACGTCTTCATAATTTGAAAATATTCCCGGTTCAAGTGACGCTTTAACAATATATATTTTTTCTTTATTAAACCGGTCTATCAGCATTTCAATATGGTAAAAGAATGCCAGGATTATAAATGTGGCTAACACAGTAAATCCTGCTGCATAATAAAAGCCTGCACCTACTGCCATTCCAACGGCGGCAGTAACCCAAATAGTTGCTGCCGTAGTTAATCCATTTACGCCTTCTTTACTTTTAAAAATCACACCGCCACCTATAAAACCAATACCGGTAACAACATTCGCTACTATTCGATCCATAGTATCGCTCACCAATAAGATCGATATAATGGTAAACAGGCAGGACCCCAAAGAGATCAGCATTAATGTGCGAAACCCCGCTGTTTTATCCCTGTATTCTCTTTCAAGTCCAATGATGCCACCTGCAACCAAAGCCAGGATAATGCGAATAATAATCATTTCGGTAGTAAGCATGAAAAGTAATTTATTTGAAATTACATATGCCTGTTGAATTTTCAATGATGCTTATCGTAACCTTAAAAATATTTCCGCAGGGTTTTTAAAATCCTGGTGATCCTGGCCCAAAAAAAGTCGGACAGTATACTTAATTATTAATATTTTCCAGCCTGGAGTTTTTCTGCAATAGCAACTTCAAGCGGGTCTGGCAGGGTAGCTGCATCATCACCAATTGCAGCCAATCTCTTTAATTCTGAATCCCATGTAAAAATATATTCCGGACTTCCGTTATAACTTACTTTAAATCTTGTTTCAGTATTAAATTCATACGGTGTAACCTCAACCAAATATGGCACACCATCAACTAATAAATTTATCCTGTGTTGTACTTCTTGCATAATTCTTTTTTTATAATAATTATTACAAAAAGGAAACCATGTTATCAAATGGAGGTAAATAAGTATTTTACTAATTATAGAATTAATTTTGAAAGCAGGTTTAAGCAAAGTTTTGCAGTTAAGGAAATTTGTAGTGTTATTTTGTGAATTGAATTATCATCTGTTAACATGCCGTAATTATTTATTGTGGAAATCTTTTACCAAAAGCAAATAAGGAAAGAGCTTAATCAATGGCAGACTAAAATGAAAAGTCATCCATCGTTAGTTGACAATCTATCCAAATCTTTACAAGACCGGATGAACAGGCTGATTCCTGAAAAGGTTCATGGAGTTATAACAAAAACTATGAAGGAAATGATAAAAGCGGTTTTATTTGGTTCCCGGTATACTGCCATTAAAGAAAAGTCGTATACATCTATTCAGGAAGCTGAAATAGCTATTCTGGATCGGATCAGGAGTTATAAGCAAACAGCTGCCATTGAAGGTGGAGTGACCGGTGCCGGTGGCATATTAATGGGCATGGTAGATTTCCCTGTTTTATTAGGGATTAAGATGAAGCTTTTATTCGATATAGCTGTTATGTATGGCTTTGATATTAAAGATTACAAAGAAAGATTATTCATTTTGTATATTTTTCAATTGGCATTCAGCAGCCAGGTTCACAGGCAAAAAGTATATAAAGAAGTGGAGGGTTGGGAGCAATTGAGTAAACAACTTCCTAATGACATCAATGAATTTAACTGGAGACCTTTTCAGCAGGAATACCGGGATCACATTGATCTGGCAAAAATGGCTCAGTTAATTCCAGGAATAGGGGCAGTTGTTGGGGTAGTTGTAAACTACCGTCTCATTAAAAAATTAGGAAATACAGCCATGAATGCTTACAGAATGCGTTTAATAGGCGCCAAACCCTAATCTGGGCTTAATTGGCAAGATTTTTTTGATATTAAAGATATTGTTGTATTTTGTTGGCTTACAGGTTGATCTTTACCTCGAAAGCCCGCTCTACTTCTATCCATTTTTTTCTTTGGAAGACCTCATCGTTCTATGAAGAACCGTTAAAACATTAACGATGAGAAATTTTACCCTGGTTATTTTTTTTATTTTTTCCAGTTTTTGGGCTCAGACCCAAACATGGAGCATTCGTGATCTTGCTGGATTAACTTTTCAAAATGAAAAGAAGGTTAATAGCTATTTGTCGCGTAAAGGTTTTAATTATTCCGGTGTTGATAATGTTCAGGATACACTGGTGACTAATTATTCTTACATCGCCAAAAGAAAGAAAAAGACAATCGATTCAACCTTCCGTTTTTTAAATTTTTACGCAGTAAAAAACCATCTGGGCTTAACTTATCAAACATCTTCTAAGGAAGAAGCGGAAAGCATTGTTCATGAAATTTCCGCCATGGGTTTTATTAAACCCCGCCAGGTTAAACAGGATTGGCCTCAATTATTTCAAAAGAATGATGTAAGCATAGTTTATACTTCTTTTTTTGAGAATGAGGATGAGATCCATAGTTTCCGTATAAACCGGAATAATTTACCACCTGCAGCAGCCATCAGGTTTGCAGAGGATTTATTAGTAATACAATCCCATGAACAGCTTCGATATGTTTATGGAGATCGGAATGTGAAAAAGGAAAATTACTTTTTTTCTGAAGAGAGTTCTTCTCCCTGTAGTGTACTTTATCCTAATACCAGCCAGCAGGCCATTTTTTTATGGGATGATACGACTAATTATTACCGGTTATCATTTGTTTTAATTGGGGGAGGATTGCAGGGTGAAAGCGCACAAGGTTTTAACGAGATAATTGGTCATAATACCTGGCATTTAAAAAGTGGTCTGCGTACCGGCATTAGTATCCAGGATTTGATTAAAAAGAACGGCAAGGATTTTAATTTTTATGGGTATCAATCTCCTTTTTTTGGAATTATAGTTCCTGAGACTGATGGTAATATTGATTTTAAATCAACCGGTTTTAAATTAAATTGTCTTAATTGTTCCGAAGCTAAAGTTCTCAGTAAAGAAATCGTTAGTGCTGAAAGAGCAATTTCAGATAATCGCCGTTTATACGTTAACACTATCATTTTACATTCATCTAATTAGGATTTTTTTTAACATTCGGGAGCTTGTTTTGTAAGCATAGCTTTCTATTTTTATAGAAATATTAATGAACTTATGAAAACATTTCTCCTATCCTTCCTGATGATCCCTTTATTATTTTTCGGACAGGATTGTACCTTATCAAAAACTACGGATGATTTTACCAATGAAACAAAAATTTCTACAGGCTTCCTGAGTTTCAATGAAGGAAAAAGTAAGTTTTTAGTTTCAATGAGTACGTCCAATAAAGAAATTGATTTTTTCTTTTCTATAGCTAACAGAGAAGAAGGATGGTGTTTTGATAATTCATCCACAGCTATAATACAGTTTGCAGGTACCCGTTTAAAGAGTACAAGTCGAAATACGGGAAGCATGAATTGCCAGGGATTGTTTCATTTCACATTCCGGAATGTAGCTACAACGCCATCCGCCTTAACCCGGTTATCAACACATCCTATAGAATCTTTCAGTTTTAAAGGAAGTAACAAGCAATATGATTTCCATCTCCGTGAATCTGATCGTGAAAAATTTATGAAGGTGGTTGAATGCATTATTAAGGAAAGTAAAACATTATTGCCAGGTTAATCAATTCTTTGTGTGCCGGGAACTTCAAGTACCAGGTCGGCACCATATAATCCTGCAGGTGTATGGTAGCCGATTCCGAGATTATTATTCAATATTTTTTTAGTGATTATTAAGCTGCTATGTGCTGTTAATGTATAACCATCTGGAGTAACCATCCGGCCTGTTACAATGTTTCCGTTTGCATCTTCAGCCTTCCCCCATATATAACTTACAGAAGATTTTCTTTTTTCTGCTGAAGGACCTGCTGGTCCTGAATTAATTTTATTTCTTGCCAAATCTTTAATCAGCTTTGTTTTGAGTATCCAATTAAACAGGGACTGAAATTTTAAACTTCTGTAAATGTTTATTGGAACTGAAGTAAATGCTACAATATCCGGAATGCCGGTAGTATCATAAGCGGTGGAAACATCACCCCATGGAATACTCATTACAAATAATTTTTTTGGTCCAAAATCAACCCACATACCCTTATGTCCAAGAGGTTTTGAAATAATCTTCCCATTTTTTCTGACTGCACCTCCCATTCCCAATCCTTCGATCATCGTATGAGCGGTACCGTGAGATACACCTGATCCTGCACTGGCAAATGCCAGTTGAAGTTTTGTAGCCATTGGTAATTGCTGCTTTAACCAGAGAGCCATACAGTCCGTAGGTACTACATCAAACCCTGCGCCGGGCAATAAAAGAATACCTGCTTGCTTGGCGGCAGGGCCTTTTAATTTTATCATTTCAAAAACTTCAATTTCACCGGTGATATCAATATAATGTGTTTTGGTGTGAAGGCATGCTTCGGTCACTTGTTCGGCTGTATAACGGAAAGGGCCAGCCGCATTCAAAACCAGTGGAACTTCGTTTAAAGCATCAATAAGTTTTGAGTTTTCTGATAAATCAAATATGCGATGATCCAGGCTGTATTTATCTGCCATCTGCCGGATACTTTTTTCATTCCTGCCTGCCAAAACCGGTCTGAGTCCATAAGCAACTGCCAGGTCAGTAATTAACCTGCCAGTGTAACCATTTGCACCGTATAACAAAAAGGTGGATGAAGCCATATAATAAATTTTTCGTTGAAAAGTAATCAAAAAGGAGTAATGTAAATATTTTGATTAGTTCCGGAAGTTTTGAGTGATCATTAATCCATGTTTACCTCCATCTAAAATACCAATGCCAACCCGTCCATAAGCCGGGTTAAGAATATTTGCGCGATGACCGGGCGAATTCATTAGCCCATTATGACAAATTAATAAGGTTTGTCCCAATGCAAGGTTTTCTCCGGAAGTGATAAATCGTACACCACCTTTACGCATACGGTTTCCCGGAGTTTGTCCTTCCGGCGTGATGTGTGAAAAATATCCCCTGTTAAACATATCCATTGAATGGTTCCTTGCTACCGCCTTTGATTCTTCATCTGCTTGCAATGGGTCCAGGTCTTGTTTGCGTCTTTCTTCGTTTATCATGTCAAGCATTTCTGCTTCCAGGTCAGACCGTGGATCAGGGTTACTAACGGTATAGGGTAGCCTGACAGATTTTACTGATTCCGGATCAACCGTAACTTTATTAATGGTTTTTGCTACGGCCTCATCAAAAACCGGCGCAAATTTTTCATCCAGCCATTCAATATATGCTGAAAGCCGGTTGGCTATTTTGCTTTCCCTGGCTTCTTTTGTAATTCCATCGGATAGCGGAATAGCTAATATTAATGCGGAAAGAATGGTGGCCCAAACAAACCCGTTTATAGCGCCTGGTATTAAACCTCCAAATTTATTGATGTGAGTTTGATGGCTTTCTTTTGGAATGTAACGTAAAAAGCGGTCAGTGATCAACGATAGTAAGGCACGGCTGATGAACAGTATAATAATAAAGGCAAGTGGCATTGACCATGCCCCGAGGCTTGGGAATATTCGCAGAAGCCATTCTGATAAATACTGGTAAAGAAAAAGGGCGATCACCAGGCTTCCAATCCAAATAAACAAAGTAAAAATTCCTGCAATAAAACCTTGTTTGTAGCCGGACCAGACAGATAAAAGAAAAATGATGATAAGGAAAAGATCAACTCCATTCATGTTTATAAGTTAAACATAAATATTTTTTAAATATATTGAATAGCGACCTTTTATTGTTTATTATTTGAAGACTTCGCTTCTTTTTTCCCCAAAGCACTATATCCTCCATTGATGGGTGCCGCCTGGTGGCCGGTTACTGTTGCTTTTTGTCCATCAGGCCATTGTTTTATTATTCTGTTTTCTAAAATTGCTGAAGAATTGCTGTCAGGCCACCGTGTATTTTCGGGTGTTATGATGGCCTTTCTTACAGTTTTATCTTTTTTAAGTGAAGCATAACCACTGCCAATGCCAGTTGCCTGGTACCCGGTAACAGTTGCTGTTTGTCCATTTTCCCACTTGTAAATTGTCCTGTTTTCCGGAATACCATTTATGGCTGGTAAAGATGAGGGATTAACTATTTCTACGGGTCCGTCATTTCTAAGAGCACTGTATCCGCTACCAATACCTGTGGCTTGTCTTCCGGTGGCTGTTGACTTTTGACCATTGCCCCAATACTTTATATCACGCTGATCTATCACTGCCGCTTTATCCAACATTTTACTGTTGATAGTGCGGTTCACTCTTTCTTGAGTTTTTGAATTATCAACCTGGGCAAAAACTACCACAGTCAGGCAGCATGTTATTAATGTAAAAAGGGTTTTCTTAGCCATATCCAATAATTTAAGTTTTATACAAAGTATACTCACTTATATCATTGCAATCATTCTGCCACTAACAAATAGAAGGGAAATGTTATTTATAAATATTTTTCAAAAAATGATCATGTTCTGTTCCAGGAAAGTTTGGCGGAGGCTTCATTGTATCGGGCGGGCGATGTATTATTATGAAATGCATGATTAGCACCTTCATAAATATAAATCATTTCGGGTTGGCAGGTAATCGAATCCTTTCATGAAATTGGGAAGATTATCTTCATTATTCAGTTTTGTAAATAATTTTCTTGCTTCATCTTCATTTTCCGGAGTTCCCCCTAACGGTGAAAGTGCATTTGGAGCAATAGCCAGGTAACCGGCCTTTGCTGCCCGCCGGGTAACATCTTCTATATGTGCATTTAATCCCCGGTTCTCATGAATGACCATAACGGCTGCATATTTCTCCTCTTTTTTGGGCCGGGCAATATACGCCTGCATCATTCCTTTGGCTCCCGGGTATGAAATCCTTTCCGTAAATAATTCATCTTCGCTAACCGTTGCAGCTTTCGCATAATTAAGTTCCAGCATGGGTAATAAGGCTATTGCAGCTGAAGTTCCCCCGGCAAGCATAGACTAAGGGGTGCATGCGTATATTCATCATAGAGGTTAATTATTCGTTGATCTATGATCGTTAGTTGTTGTTTAACTGTTTTTGTGTACAGCTTTTATTAATCTAACTTTTCTTCTTCTTCTTTTTTTTTATTTTTTCTTCAGGTTCAATGAGTTCTTTTTCTTTCAGATCAGTAGCAATAAAAAGATAATCTGCCAATATACCACAAGCAATAACTTCTTTTCCTACCCATTCCAACAATACCGGGTCATGAAATGCATTGCCTTGCATGCGGCGCAATTTAAAGGTTTCCTTGTCCGTTCGAAGGCATACAGACTCATGTTGACTTTTAGAACCTTTTCCAAATGGAGCCATTATTACCTTTCCTTCCAGTTCAATTTCATTTGTTTTGTTGCTACCTGCTTTCATAAACTCTGTATCCTAATATTTGTTCTTTATCTTCTTTTACAACCAAAACTTTTATTCGGTGCAATATTGCATTACCCTCTTCTTTTATAAATGTACGAAAGCGTGAATCCTGTCCGGCTAATTTCTTTTGCATACCGGTTAATCCCTTTAATTTAGGTTTTACTACGTAATAAAGTACTTTTTCCGCATCTTCAAAATGTGTTGCCTGGATTATTTCCTTTAATCTTTTAGCATCAGAAGGTTTAGAAACAATTCTTTGCCTGGTAGATGGCGAAATCGAATTTTTCAAACTTACTCCTTTGTGATATAGATTAACCCGGTTATTTTCTATGGTTCCACCACTGGTTGTTTTATTTTGTTTTTCCTCGGCCCAAATCACCGGTTGATTGCTGGGATCGCCTAATAAATAAAATTGTGCTAATGTCTTTAATTCATATGGGTCCAGTTGGGGTCCTGTATCGCTTAAGTATTGCTGACGTGCTTCAAGTAAGGCTCTGCCAGCGGAGGATCCTTTTATAATATTTTTTAAAAAATATTGGGTGATGAGATCGGCCAAAGCATTTGAATCAGAGGGGCCATATGCGATAGTACTGCTTCCTAAAAAGGCTATTGCACCATTTTGTAAATAAGTGTTTGCTATGCCCATGCTTGCAGGTTGCAAGTTTGTGGGATCATACAATTCCGCCCCATAACAACATTCGGCCGCTATTACAGTACCATTGGTAATATTTTTTTCTACTATGGCAGATTTTAATGCTTCTGGAAAATTGCTTTGTCCGCGCTGTCCATAATATGCTGGATCCGTTTTTGCACCATGGCAGTTAATGAAATGAATCTTTGGTTTTAATTGTGTTTTTGTATAACTGGCAGCAGTAGTCTCTTTTATTTTTGGTGATAGGAATAATTTTTTGTTATCGCTGAATATCCTTTGAAGACTCATGGCAGTGCTTCGTTTCCACACCTGAGCGGATACGGCAAAATATTCCATGTAGTTTTCACAAGCCTGTGGTTTTTGCGTTATAATATGGCCAATAACCGTTTTTAAATAATTAATATCAGCCTGTTTCCCGATAATATCCGGGATGCGGCCAACTACCCTGGAAGGGCCTATAAAACCATTGATGCTTCGGCTGTAAGGTGCATCACAGGCATAAGGCAGGTCAGATGGCACGCTGACATCTTCATCTTCTGCCGGGTTATCGATTTCCTGGAAAGGAAAAACGTCCTGGGCGCCGAGAAGTGTGATATAAACAGGTACATGTTTCTTATACAGGTCGTCAACAATTCTTTTATATTCCTTATCCGTAAAAATGGAAATTTTTTTAACTCCGGCAGCTTTACAGGATGCAGCATCATCTACAAAAACAATTTTAGTATCCAGGTTTTTAGCTTTATCTGCTTTTTTTAAGTCATTTAATAACCTGAATATACCTGGTGCATTTTTTCCGTATTTATAAACCAGGTTTTTTTTATTACTAAGTACAAGTTTGATCGGTATCATAATATTTATTTAAAAAATGATCAAGGTGTTGCCATCAGGTATTGCTTTAATGAAATCGATGCATCGGGATGTTCTATCACATAATCTTTAAACATCTTCCATTTTTTTTTGCTGATCTTTTCAAAGGGTTTCTCCTCATTATCAATAAATTTCTGAAGCTCAGGGCTATCGTAAAGTAGTTGTGCCAGTTCGGTATTATACATATCCAGCCTGGATTGTGCAGAAGCACCTGGTTTATTTTTAAAGATGGTAGCGAGAATAGGAAAAAGTGGAACTTTGTCAGGTGCAGTTTTAGGCAATTGATCATTCACCGGAATATTCAATGCTGATTTAGCCTTAATGATTCCATTTCCAAAATGTGCTTTGAACGATCCGGGAGCTTGTCCATTTTTACCAGCAGTTTTGTACAAGGCATACCGGATGGCTTCCACCCGTTGCCATGGTTGCAGCGAATCCAGTTCTTTGTGGTACTTACGGTAATATATAGCCGCTGCTGCTGCTACCTGTGGCGTTGCTGATGAAGTGCCGGCTCCTGCAAATGAAATGCGGTTACTATTACCTGTTGCCCACGGAGTATTGGGTGTAAAGGCGGCTATTGCTTTCTCCATATGCCGTTCAGGTCCGCAACATCCCTGCATCTCGCCTAATTTGGAATGTGCATATGGTTTAAGGTCATAAGTAACGCCACATGCAGCTATCACTCTTTTAAACCGGGCCGGGTAAATAATATGTTTTGTTGGTAAACCATTGAAATGATTTCCTGCAGCCGTTACAATGGTGATTCCAGCTTCGTAGGCTGCGTTCACTGCATCAGCCCAGGCTTTGGATGGGGCGCCACCCATACTCATACTCACTACATGAATGGGATAACCACGCTGGCAAAGCGAGGTCAGGTAATTTAACGCTTCAGCAAATGCACTGGTTTTAATTAAAACGACAGATGATGCAATGCGGCAACTGACGATTTCTGCAAATGGAGCTGCCCCGATATAATCATTGAAGATGCCATTGTCAGTGTTGATACGCATTTTATTCCCTGCCAGTATCCCTAAAGTTCCGGTACCATGTCCCGGCATCCGGAGTGTTCCTTTAGTATTGCGGTCATGTGCATCCGCCGGATCTTCATCTTCTACAAAATTTCTTTGCAGTTTATTTATTTTAGCCGATTCAGGAATGATGGCATGTGTGGGGTTATAACCTGTATCTATATGCGCAATTCTTACAGTATAATCAATATCCTCAACTTCTTTTCTTGCGGAAGCTAATTGGGAAAACCCATCTTCCAGGTGCCAGATTATATTTTTATGTGGTTGCCAGTCTGGGTCAAAGCCACTCACAGTATTACTTTTTTTGTTATTATTTTTTGGTGATTTTTTATAAGGGACATCAATGTTCTGATCAGCGGCATACTCGTTCAACAGATCGGGCTCTACAAATGCCGCTTGTGAACCCAATGCTTTTGCAGCTGTATGCGCTACATCCCAGGGGTTCATTTCTGCGCCATTCAACTTCGTTTTTACATAAGTGTTTTGTTTGGGCAATGCAGATTTGGCCATTGGTTTTTTAGAAACAGGCATTTTAGTTTTTGGTTCAATGACTTCTTCAACAGGAATGCCGGAATCTTTCAGCAGTTTTTTAATAGAACCCGAGGGCTTGTTTTTTGCAAAAGTGTTTGCAGGGGAAATGATCAATTCTACTGGTTGATAATTTTTCATGCAGCTAGATTTTTTAATAAATGATCCTTAGGGCAGGAAACCAGGGTAGGAGCTACAGCAGATTTTTGTTTCATTAAATTACAACAATTAGTTTAAATCAAAATACTACGAAGTGATATGGAAATAAATTACTAATCTTCATTAAAAAAAATCCCAGGTATTATTACCTGGGATCTGCTTAAAGATTTTTTATTATCAGGCTTCCGACTCCATATAACTTTCAATGGGCTGACAAGTGCAAATCAGGTTACGATCACCAACCGTATTATTAACCCGTGCCACTGATGGCCAGAATTTAGTCTCTCTTACATAAGTCAATGGGAAAGCAGCCTGTTCACGACTATAAGGTTTATTCCATTCATTATTACATATCACTGATTGTGTATGCGGAGCGTTTTTCAATACATTGTTTTTCCTGTCAGCATTTCCATCTTCAATATCTTTGATCTCCCTGCGAATACTGATCAACGCATCACAAAATCGATCCAATTCGGCTTTGTCTTCACTCTCTGTTGGTTCAATCATAATCGTCCCAGGCACCGGAAAACTCATGGTAGGTGCATGAAAACCATAATCAATCAAACGTTTTGCTACATCTTCGGCTTCCACTTCCGCGGATTTTTTAAAAGGTCTCAGGTCAACAATAAATTCATGTGCGCACTGACCGTTATGATTCGTGTATAAAATGTCATAATCATTTTGCAATCTTGCCCGCATGTAATTAGCATTTAAAATAGCATATTCGGTTGCTGATTTAACACCATCTCTTCCTAACATTCTTATGTACGCGTAACTGATTAATAAAATGCTTGCAGATCCGAAGGGTGCCGCTGAAACAGCGCCTTCTGACCTATTGCCGTTCGAAAAGAATACGTGCCCTGGTAAGTATTCTGCCAAATGTTTTTTCACACAAATAGGTCCCATTCCGGGGCCGCCGCCACCATGAGGAATGGCAAATGTTTTATGAAGATTCAAATGGCAAACATCAGCTCCAATAAATCCCGGGGCAGTTAAACCAACCTGTGCATTCATGTTAGCACCGTCCATATAAACCTGTCCGCCATGTTGATGTATGATCGATGTAATTTCTTTTACGGTTTCCTCATAAACGCCGTATGTGCTTGGATAAGTGATCATAATTCCGGCCAGGTTTTGCGCATGTTGTTCCGCTTTGGCTTTTAAATCGGTAACATCTATGTAACCATTTTCAAGCGCTTTTACCACAACTACTTTCATGCCCGCCATCACAGCACTGGCCGGGTTGGTGCCATGTGCTGAAATCGGTATCAGCATAATATTCCGGTGATGATCGCCACGGCCTTCATGGTACTTTCTGATTACGAGTAAGCCGGCATATTCACCCTGCGCACCACTGTTTGGTTGCAGGCTGCAGGCATCCAATGCTGTAATTGTATTGAGATAGTCAGATAACTCTTTTACAATTTGTAAATATCCTTTTACCTGGTCCTTTGGAGCAAAAGGATGAATGCGGCTCCAATGACTCCAGCTAAGCGGCATCATTTCCGATGCTGCATTTAATTTCATGGTGCAGCTGCCCAAAGAAATCATACTCGTATTGAGTGAAAGATCTTTATTTTCTAAAGATTTTAAATAACGCATCATTTGCGTTTCACTGTGATGCGTATTAAATACCGGGTGCGTTAAGAAATCTGATGTTCTGGTTAATTCAGTTGGAATATGATCTAAGGGAGCATCTTCATCAATACCAAATTGAGCAACATTATTATCATTTTCTTTATCCAGTAAAAGAAGAATATCCAGTACATCCGAAAATGTTGTGGTTTCATCTATAGAAATTCCCACCAGGTTATCAGGCAGATACCTGAAATTTATTCCTGCTTCTTCTGCTCTTGGACGAATGGATTTTACATCAACATTTTTGATAACTATCGTATCAAAAAAGTTTCGACTGACCAGTTCATAATCTTCAGCTTCCAGTTCATCACCCAATGCACGGGTTAAAATCGTAATTCGTTTTGCGATATTGGTTAGTCCATCCGGACCGTGATATACTGCAAACATAGCTGCCATATTAGCCAGTAATGCCTGGGCAGTACAAATATTTGAAGTAGCTTTTTCTCTCTTTATATGTTGTTCTCTTGTTTGTAAAGCCATGCGTAAGGCAGGCTTTCCCTCTGCATCCACGCTAACACCAATGATTCTGCCGGGAATACTTCTTTTGAAATCATCCTTAGCTGCAAAAAAAGCAGCGTGCGGTCCGCCGAAGCCAAGTGGCACACCTAATCTTTGGCTGGATCCGATTGCTACATCAGCGCCCAATTCACCAGGTGGAACCAATAAGGTTAGAGCCAGCAGATCGGTTGCCATTGCGACATAAGCTTTTATTTCATGGGTTTTCCGGATAAATTCACGGTAATCAGTAACCGAACCAAGATTATCAGGGTATTGAACCAGTGCACCAAAGAAAGTTTCGTCAAGAGATATTTTTTCATAGTCTCCCGTAACAATCTCAATTCCTACCGGCATAGCTCTTGTGATCAGTACGTCCATTGTTTGAGGAAAAACATGTTGATCAACAAAAAATTTAGGTCTTGAAATATGGTCATGATCCCTGTTCAATAAATTAAAGAACATAGTCATGGCTTCAGCGGCAGCAGTTCCTTCATCCAATAAGGAAGCATTAGCAACTGGTAAGGCTGTAAGATCGCTTACCATGGTTTGAAAGTTTAATAAACTTTGCAGCCTTCCCTGGGAAATTTCTGCCTGGTACGGTGTATACTGGGTATACCATCCGGGGTTTTCAAATACATTTCGCAGGATAACACTTGGGGTAATAGTATCATAGTAACCCTGGCCGATATAGGATTTTGCAACTTTATTTTTTAGCGATATTTCTTTAATGTGTTGCAGGTATTCATTCTCATTCATGGCTTCAGGTAACTGCAACATTTCCTTCATTCTAATGGAAGGAGGAACCGTTTGATCTATCAATTCATCAGAATTTGAAACGCCAATCGTTTTTAGCATTTTTTTGGTTTCATGGGTATCAGGTCCAATATGCCTTTGCTGAAATTCCTTTTGTTGCTGTTCAAAAATGTTCATATTAGCGGGGGATGTTATGTTTGTCGTTAAGGGTTAAGGATACCTGTTCTGGTTTCCCTGCCATTTATTTGGCGTGCAAATTTACGGGGAATCAGTGTATTTATTTCGTAAGTGAAAGGGAAAAGAAAATGAAAGCCAATTGGATGATAAATGGAGATGCAGCTTTAATACCTTATTGGCAGGTAAGGTTATACATTCAAAAAGAAAAATTCGTGATGTATGTGTCAAAAACCATGATTACTAACTCCATCCATTATAAAGTTATAAAAAGAATTAAATAATTGAGATATTTGCACAAAATTTTTATAACAAATAATAGTAGCGTTTGGATTTTGATTTTAATATGGAAAGTAATTGGGGCAAAAAAGCTGCAGACAGGCAAAAGGATTATAAACGATTTTTGCATCGGGCAAATAAAAAACACGTATTAAAACAGTTACCTGAATTAACAGATGAGGCATTCAAAAGCGTTGATTGCTTACAATGTGCCCAATGTTGTAAAAATTATTCTCCACGGTTCAAGACCCCGGATATTAAGCGCATCAGTAAACAACTTAAAATGCGTGAAAGTGAATTTATAGATACCTACCTGAATGTAGATTTAGAAGGAGATTTTGTGGTAAAATCCACACCTTGTCCTTTTCTTGGTTCAGATAATTATTGCGGCATTTATGATGACCGTCCCTCAGACTGCCGTCGTTTTCCTTATACCGATGAGGATGTTCTTTTGAAGAGGCCGCAACTTACTTTAAAAAATTCCACTTTTTGTCCCATCACTTATTATGTATTGGAAAGGTTACTGGAAAATAAATAAATTACGACAAAATGGATATAAAACCGACCAAATGTCGTATTTTGTGAAAAGATAAATAATTGATGCAAAAGTCTTCCAAAATCCCCAGCAATTATAAAACAGCAAAAAAAACCATGACCGTTGCTGAAGAAGCAGCAGTTAAGTACGAGAATATGCGTGTTATCCTTGGCGGTAATATTTCTGCGAGGAAGTCCATTTCAGGAGATTTTGCTTTGATTGATCTTATACGTAAGGGTGTAAAAAAATCAACGCTAAAATCGCTGGCTTCATATCTTGGTATCACCATGGAAACAATGAGTAATTTGTTACATACATCTCATCGAAATATTCAACGAAAAGGCGATGATGAATATCTGGATTCCTTAAAATCAGAAAAAGTTTTAGAGTTAGCGGCGTTTGCACATAGAGGTATTGATGTTATTGGCAGTCCGGATGCTTTTGCCCAGTGGTTGCAAAGTCCTTTATTAAGTTTAGGTAATAAACGCCCCATAGATTTTTTAGATACGTCCTTTGGTATACAAATGTTAACCAAAATTTTAGGCCGCCTGGAGCAAGGTGTATTTTCATAATTATGGAAGTATATCGCATCACCCAGGAAAAATATGCTGATGATCTTTCGGGAAATGGTGCAAGATTATTTGGCGGGCGCTGGAACAGCGAAGATTTTTTTATGATTTATTCAGCATCATCCCGCTCTTTGGCTTTGCTTGAAATATTGGCGCATGCCCCGGCTAAAATACTGCAGGAAAAGACTTATCTGTTGATAACACTCAAGGTTCCGGTTACTATCGCTCCTTTACAAATCGAAGTAAGTAAATTACCAATTGGATGGGATGCGCCGGATATTCGTTTGTTTACTCAAAAAACGGGAGATAAATTCCTGATGGAGCAAAACAATCTTTTATTATCTGTGCCAAGTGTAATAATGCCGGAAGAACATAATTTGTTGATCAATCCCCTACATTTAAAAATGAAGGAAGTGAAGATCATTCATAAACGAAAAATTTATTTTGATAAAAGGATCAGTGAAAATATATAATTCACGATACTCATTTATCAATAATATCAGCCAACCGTTAATTCTTCATAGGCAGCTTGTAATGGCCGTTGAAATCTATCCCCCTTCCATTCAGTTTCTCCAGGTAATGTGGTATTTTTCAAAATCTCTTCTTTTGTTTTTCCTGACTTGATCTCGCTTTCTGTAAAATGTAAAAGTTTGCCAAGGTAATCACGGAATTTTTCCAGGTCATCCTGGTTCCCGCTTACTTCATATCCTTCTGCCGCATGTCCGTATATATACATGGTTTTGCGATCAAAAGTTTTAACCGCTTTATCCATCACAGTCATCCAGTTTTTAATATTAGCTCCAGAACTTCTGTCAATAAAAGGATGGCGGCGATTGAAAAGCAGGTCACCAAGATGCACAATGTTGGCATGTTGAAAATGTACCAGGCTGTCACCATTAGTATGTGCTGCTCCAAAATAGTGCATGTTTATTTTTTCTTTTCCAATACTTTCACTCCATGTATCGGTAAAAGTTTGTGTAGCAAAATATTGTTTGTCTTCTGATTTCTGATCTTTCGCCACCCGTTCCTGGTTTGCTTTAGAATTTGCATGTGCCAGAACATGATCAACTAATCCTTTGAAAGCGATATTGCCTCCAGAATGATCGCCGTGATGGTGTGTATTGATTAATTTACGAAATGGCTTTTCTGATTTTTTTTTCAATTCGCCAATGAGATTTTTGGATTGATCCGGAAACTGGGAATCAACTACAACAATGCCATCGCCCGATAATAAAAAAGCGATTGTGCCTCCCCGTTCGGTGAAAATTCCTACATCATTTCTTAACATGGTAATTTTGAATGGATCCTGGATCAGCCATTTTAATGATAAATGCTGACCGATGGTGAGTGCACCCAGGGTGAATGTTGAATGCTTTATAAAAATACGACGAAGCATATGGCTATATTTATAAAATAAATGTAAGAAATTGTAAAGGGCTATGGATATTTTTATAATGTTGAATACGAGGCCTTGTTTTTGCTTCGCTTAATTTATAATCATTATATTGAAGAAAGTGCAAATTACAAACCATATGAAATTGATGTATGTTCTGCTTGCAAGTTGTTTGGTTTTAACAACATCCTGCAGCATCAGGGAAAGGGAGCAAGCCCTGGAAAAAAGAGCCGATGAATTAAATCAGAAAGAACAGCAGTTGTTATTGAAAGAAAAGCAATTGCAGTTGAAAGAAGAGGAACTATTGGCACAGCAAAAATTAATTGACAGCACCTTATTGGTTGATACTTTATTGCCGGTTGACAGCAGTATGTTAGGAACATGGACCGTGCAAATGAAATGTACAGAAACAAATTGTCCCGGATCCGCAGTGGGGGATGTAAGAACAATTGTTTGGGAAATATCTGTACAGGACCGAAACCTGATTGCAAAAGCATATGATAATAAAAAATTAGCCAGGATTTATACCGGTCAGTTTACTGAAAACGGAGCCATTCTTACCTATCATCCGGAAAGTGAACCAAAGGATGCTAACAGAAATATTACCATCACACTTCAAAAACCTGTAGAAGGTAAGATAAGTGGAAGAAGGGAGATCGTTGGCGTTAATCAATGTAAGATTGTATATGATCTGGAAATGAGAAAACAGTAGATTAAATTAATAATGAAGAATGATTTTATTGTCTGATTTTGATTTCAGGTTGCCATTAACTAACCCGGTGATTATTTTCTCACTGGTTTTGTTTATTATACTGTTTGCTCCAATTCTGTTGAATAAATTTAAAATTCCACACATCATCGGATTAATTGTAGCAGGCGTCATCATAGGACCATATGGTTTTAATTTATTGTTACGGGATAGCAGTATCGTACTATTTGGTACTGTAGGATTATTATATATCATGTTTGTTGCCGGGTTAGAAATTGACCTGGCAGAATTTGCCAAGAATAAATATAAAAGTCTTGTATTTGGGTTATACACTTTCATTTTACCTATTTCTCTTGGTATAATTGGAGGTTATTATATTCTTGGATTTGATCTCATTCCATCTATTTTACTTTCGGCGATGTTTGCCACCCATACGCTGGTTGCTTATCCTATAGCCAGCAGATATGGCGTATCACGCAACAGGGCCGTAACATTAACGATTGGCGGTACTATAATTACCGATATTTTAGCATTAATGGTGTTAGCGGCCATTCAAGGAATTGTAAAAGGAGAAGAGGGCGCTTCACTTTGGATAAAACTTGCGATTGGGACGGCAGCATTCGCCATTACCATCTTTTTTGTTTTTCCAATGATTGCTCGGTGGTTTTTAAAAAGATTTGACGACAATATTTCACAATACATTTTTGTTTTGGCAATGGTTTTCTTAGGATCCTTCCTTGCAGAAATTGCCGGATTAGAAGCAATTATTGGTGCATTCTTGTCAGGTCTTGCACTAAACAAATTTATTCCCCATTCATCTGCATTAATGAACAGGATTGATTTTGTGGGAAACGCAATTTTTATTCCTTTCTTTTTGATCAGTGTGGGTATGCTGGTTGATATCACTGTATTGTTTAAGGGCTTGGGTGCATTAAAGGTTGCAGGTTTTATGCTGGTTGTTGGCTTTGCCACTAAATTTCTGGCTGCCTGGCTTACGCAAAAATCATTTTCATTGAGTGCCAATGAAAGACAAATGATCTATGGATTAAGTAATGCCAGAGCGGCAGCAACATTGGCCATTGTGCTGGTCGGTTATAATATGATCATTGGGGAAACACCATCCGGCGAACCACTCAGGTTATTGAATGAAGATATTTTAAATGGCACTATTATTCTTATTCTGATATCCTGCACGGCCAGTTCACTTACCGTTGAAAAAACTTCAAGAAAAATGGCGCTGGAAGAAGATGCTTCAACTAATTTACCAGATGGAGAAGAATCAGAAAATATTTTAATTTCATTAGCATACCCCGAAACTGTACCCCAATTAGTTGATTTTGCCAGAATGATAAAACATGCAAATAATAAATCGCCACTTTTTGCATTGCATGTAGTGGAAGAAGATTCATCGCAAACTCATAATGATTCTGCAGGTAGAAAAATGATGGAGCATGCAACCAAACATGCAGCTGCAACAGATGATACATTAATACCGCTTACCCGTTTTGATATGAGTATCAGTAACGGAATCATTTATACCATCAAAGAACATAATATCACAGATGTGGTGATCGGGCTTCATCGTGAAGCATCAATTTCCAGCTATCATATTTTAGGGCCTGTGGTTGAAAAAATTGTCCGGCGTGTTTCGGAAAATATATTTATATACAAATCTAGCCAGCCGCTCAATACGCTAAAAAGAATTCTGGTTGTGGTGCCTCCAAAAGCAGAATATGAACCAGGTTTTTATCATTGGTTTGATAAAATATATACGTTGGCAAAAAGCACCGGATTACCCATTCAATTTTATGGAAATGAAGACTCTCTTAAAAGTATTAGCCAGTTAAATGAGCAAAAGACGGTCAAATTAAAAATTGGATTTTCACCTTTTTCAGAATGGGGTGAGTTTTTGATGTTCAGCCGGGAAATTAAAAAAGATGATCTTTTTATCATCATTACTTCCCGCAAAGGTTATCTTTCTTATAATAATGATCTTGAAAAAATTCCGCACCTTTTAGTAAAATATTTTAAGGATAATAGTTTTATCATCCTTTATCCCCGACAATTGGATTATGGTACCGACATGGAAACCCACCACATGGATAATACATTGCTGAATCCATTGCCAGAAAACCTGGATGTATTAAATAAAGCTGGTGACTATGTTAAAAAAATATTTACCGGGTCTGGCAGCAGGAAAAATGAGCCGGAGGATTAAATTTCAGCATTTCAATTTTTAATTAATCGGGCAGCGCTATAAAATGTTGCCCGTTTTTGTATTCTTTATCAAGTGCATTGATAATAACCTGCAATTGTTTTTCATTTCCCAAAAAATCTGCATTGGAACTGTCTACAAACAAAGTTTTTATGGGATGTTCCTTTATATAGTGTGTATATTTTTCCTGGATATTAAAAAGGTATTCATCCGGGATTTTTTGTTCATAAATGCGGTTTCTTTTCCGGATATTATCCTGCAATTTATTGATGGGGGCATGCAGGTAAATCAATATATCTGGTTGAACCAATTGCTGGTGTATGATCTCAAATATTCGTTGATACAACCTGAACTCATCATCCGGAAGGTTCACTTTAGCAAATAACAGGCATTTTGTAAAAAGATAATCAGAAACAGTTACTGATTGAAACATATCCTTTTGCTGTAACAGTTCTTTCAATTGTTTATACCTTTCAGCCATAAAAAAAAGTTCCAGCGGAAAAGCAAACTGGCCTGGATTTTCATAAAATTTCGGAAGAAAAGGATTGTCAGCGAATTCTTCCAGGATCAGGCGGGCATTAAAATGTTTGGAAAGTAAATGAGCTAAAGTAGTTTTACCGGCACCTATATTTCCTTCTATGGTTATAAACTGGTAATTCATTTTTTTTGAGTATACCGCAGCAAGTTTGGATTGCAAAGAAATAGTAAATGACCGTAAAAGCTTTTACAACTTTTGCACAGATAATTCATCTTCACAAGTACCTAATAATTCACTGATTGTTTTACTAAATCCTGGATGAATATGATGCGGGGCAATTTCATTCATGGGTTCCAATGCAAATTTTCGGAGATGTAACCGGGGATGAGGAACCACCAGGCGCGGTTCAGTAATCATGTCATCATTATAAAAAAGGAGGTCAATGTCTATAATTCTTGGTCCTGATTTCTGTTTTCTTATCCGGCCCATTTTTTGTTCCGATGTTAATATACATTTAAGTAGTTCTGAAGCAGAAAGTTTCGTGTTTAATGATAAAACCTGGTTTAAAAAATGAGATTGTTGCACCATTCCCCAGGCGGCTGTTTCATATATGGAGGAAGTTTTGATTATATTTCCACATTGCTGATTTATCAGTGATCTTGCTTTTTCAAGATTATGGAATCTGTTACCTATATTGCCTCCTATCAATAAAAATGCTGTATTCATAAACTCAATTCCTTCGGTAGCATCAAATATCTTTATTTTTGTCGTTTTAAATTTTATTATTGAACATGAGTAGCTTTTTTAAAATATTCTTTGCCTCTTTTTTAGCCCTGATCATTTTTTGTTTAATATCTTTTTTTATACTGGTAGCCATTGTTAGCGGCCTCGCATCAAAGGATAAGCCAAGAGTAGAAGCAAATTCAGTGCTGGTAATTGATCTGGGACAACAATATAAAGACCAGGAACAAAAAAATATTTTCTCCGCATTTTCCGGGGAAGAAACTGATGTTCCCGCTCTCTTTGATGTGGTAAGGTTGATTAAGCATGCCAAGGAAGATGAGAAAATCAAAGGTATCCTGATAAAAGCCCAGTCAAGTCCAAATGGTTATGCGGCTAGTGAAGAAATACGAAATGCTTTAATTGAATTTAAAGCAGGAGATAAATTTATTCTTGCTCATGGCGACTATATGACACAGAATGCATATGCTGTTGCTAATATAGCGGACCGGGTATATATAAATCCACAGGGCTTATTGGAATGGGTTGGTTATAGTGTGGACCTGGCCTTTTTAAAAGGAACTTTGGAAAAATTGGATATTGTTCCTCAAATATTTTATGCCGGCAAATTTAAAAGCGCCACAGAACCTTTAAGGGCAGATAAAATGTCTGCCGAAAATAAGCTTCAAACGAATGAATGGCTTAGTGATATGTACAGCCACTTTTTATTGAATACCTCCGCGGTGCGAAAAATTGACACCACTACTTTGATCAATTTAGCATCCAATCTTAGCATAACAAATGCCAATGATGCATTGAATCATAAACTGGTTGATGGTTTAAAATATGATGATGAAGTGAAGAATGAGATCAAAGAACTGCTTGAAATTGATAAGTATGATAAGATATCCTTCATTGATATCAATCATTATGCAGAGGCTATAACTTTTAAAAGTACTGGGAGTGATCGGATAGCTCTCATTTATGCGGAAGGTAATATCGTAGATGGAGAAGGAGATCAGGGTGTGATAGGAAGCGAAGACTATTTAAAACTGATTCGCCAGGCCAGGCTTGATAAAAACATTAAGGCTATCGTATTCAGGATCAATTCAGGGGGTGGAAGTGTTATGGCCAGTGAAAATATCTGGCGCGAGCTTTCCATAGCTCGCAAAGAGAAACCTGTTGTTGTAAGCTTTGGAGATGTATCCGCATCTGGCGGTTATTATATTGCCAGTGCAGCAGACAGCATTTTTGCCAGTCCTGTAACTATTACCGGTAGTATCGGGGTATTTGGTATCATCCCAAATATGCAGGGGTTTTTCAAAAATAAAATGGGTATAACCTTCGATGGTGTTAAAACCGCTCCCCATGCAAATATGGGTGCTGTATATCAACCCCTTTCTGAATTTGAGCAAAAGACGGTGCAAGCAGAAATTGATCGGATTTATGAACATTTTAAACAAAGGGTAGCCGATGGAAGGAACATGAATGTTGCAGCCGTGGATAGTATAGCACAGGGAAGAGTGTGGAGTGGAAAAAAAGCATTGGATATCGGGCTGGTAGACAGATTTGGTGGTATACAGGATGCGATTGATTGTGCCGCAGGGATGGCCGATCTTACAGGTTACCGGATTAGGGAATATCCTGAATCCAAAGGTTTACTGGAACGGGTACTTGGCAAATCAACCACACCAGATTATAGCAATAAAATTAAAAAGCAGGTTGGGGAAACTAATTTCAGGATTTACCAGGAAATGATGAAAGTCCAGGAAATGACCGGTAACATTCAGGCCCGGCTTCCATTTACTTTTATCATTAATAAGTGATTTAAACCATCCTGTTAGGATACACATGAATGCCGAAATCATATAACCAACTTACAGGTATGCTTGCTATTACCAGGGCAAGCTTCCGCGCTATTTTCAGAAGTCCATCTGCAGTTATTTTCAGTTTTCTTTTTCCATTAATATTCATCCTGGTATTTGGTTTCCTGGGTAGTGGTTCCAGGGTATCTGTAAAAATTGCAATTGATCCTGCTGCTGACACAACCAATGCAGTGTTCCGGGCTATCAGAGATATTCCAGCGATCATTATTGTAGATAAAGCAGAAAAGGAAGAATATGAAGACCTTGAAAAAGGGCGAATAACGGCTGTTTTAAACTTTCAACCTTCAGCAGATACAGGAGCTTCAGAATACCTGGTGAGTATGAAAAGTTCAGAAGCCGTTAATCCGCAAAACCTGGTTGTTTTACGGTCCATCATTGACGGGGTCATTAAAAACATCAATGAACAAACTTATCCTGAATCACCATCCGTTGCTATAGTGAGTGATAAAATAGTGAAAATTCCCGGACGTATTTATCGTACCATAGATTTTATTTTACCGGGCCAGCTGGGATTTTCCTTATTAAGTTCAGGAGTGTTTGGTGTTGCCTTTATTTTTTTTAATATGCGGCAAACATTGGTACTAAAAAGATTTTTTGCAACTCCAATAAAACGTTCTAATATTTTATTTGGAGAAGCTTTGAGTCGTATATTATTTCAAATGATCACTGCCGTTGTTATCCTGGCAATTGGTTATTTCTTTTTTCAATTTACATTGGTAAATGGCTGGCTAACTTTTTTAGAACTGCTGGTCCTGAGTTTTATCGGGCTGGTTGTTTTTATGGGTTTTGGTTTTGTGGTTAGCGGTGTGGCAAAAAATGAAAGCACAATACCACCAATAGCAAACATTATAACATTACCTCAATTTCTATTGGCAGGAACTTTTTTTTCAATCGATAATTTTCCGACCTGGTTACAACCTGTTTCTAACATTTTACCTTTGACGCATCTTAATGATGCCATGCGGAATGTTGCTTTCGAAGGTTCACATCTTACAGATTGCTGGAAACAATTAGGAATACTTGGTATTTGGGGAATTATAGTGTATTTATTAGCAATCAGATTTTTCAGGTGGGAGTGAAGGGTTGGTTGATAAGATGAATGGTTGATAACATGATTGGTTTAAACAGGAATTAGGAATTTGGGATTGGGAATTTTTGGGGCGTAACAATTAAACAACTTTAAGATTTTAGATTAATAGGTTTTAAGAACCCAAACGCTAAATCTGAATTTTACATTTTATTTTCAAATTTTGACTTAAATATATGCGTGTAATCAAACTGGCGTTATTAAGTTTTTTTTTCCTCTTCATTCTGATAACACTGATCTCTTTATTCATTCCATCTTCTGTTCGTATTTCAAGAGCAATAAATGTTTATTCCAACCCCAAAAATGTATTAGATCCCGTTAAGAATATTCACCAGTGGCCAAATTGGTACCCTGGCTTAAAAACAATATCACCCAACGAAATTAACTTTAAACGGAAAGCAGGTAAGCCAGTTATGTCAATTCCCGGATCTACAGTAATCATCCAAACTATAAATGAACACCAGGTTTTAGCAGACCTGGTAGGAGCGAAAGGTAAAAAAATTCAAAATGGGTTTAATGCTATTACTCATCCACAAACCGATTCCATTACCCTGCAATGGTATATGGATTTTAATTTAAAATGGTATCCATGGGAAAAATTCGGAAGCATGTTATATGAAAAAATGTACGGTACTAACATGGAACAGGGCCTCACGAATTTGAAAGAATTAACGGAACGAAACCGCTCGTCAATCAATTAAAAACTTTCCGGAATCGAAGTGTTATATTCGGTATCAATTTTAACCTAAAAATTATTTATGAAATACTTACTTCTTTTAGCTGCTATTTGTTTTTTTAACGTGGTAATTGCCCAGGATAAAGCCAATCGCCCCAGCCCGCCGGTAACGGTTACACAAACATTAAAAAATGGAGCTATTGTTACCATCAATTACGGTCAGCCATCAGTTAAAGGCCGCACAATCGGCAAAGACCTGGAGCCTATGGAAGGAAAAATATGGCGTACAGGAGCTAATGAAGCAACCACCTTTGAAGTGGATCGCGATGTGGAAATTGAAGATCAGAAATTACCAGCGGGTAAATATGCATTGTTCACTATGAAAAATGGGGAGGACTGGACCATCATTTTTAATAAAACCTGGAACCAATGGGGCGCATACAATTATAAAGAAGCTGATGATGCGCTTAGGGTGAAAGTTGAAAATGAGGATACAAAAGAGTTTGCCGAGAAGCTTAGTTTTATGATTGAGAAAGATGGTGAAGTAAAACTAATGTGGGGCAATCATTTGGTAGAATTTGAAATAGAATAAAATAAATATGCTTATTTGTGCGGCAATTCACCCATATCTGGTCTAAATTTGCCGCTTTTTTCTGCTCTTTGCAGCAATTTTGCATGTTTTATGGTCAAATAACATGAACTTTATAGTATCTATGTAAACAATTGTAACTTATTCATCATTAAAAACCAGCCAAACACTGCAGTTATGAAATTCTCATTCAAATTAAATGGTTACTACAAAACCTCAGGTTTTGCTCTGTTCTTACAACTTATAGCAGTTGTAGCAATGGCGCAGGTAAGTGTCAGCGGTAAAGTTTCCAACTTAGGAGGAAGCGGTATTCCTGGCATTTCTGTAACACTGAAAAGTACAGGAGAAGGTTCTGCCACCAATGCGGATGGCAATTACCAATTTAATACAACAGCCAAACCCGGCTCGCATACGCTTGTTTTTTCGGGTGTTGGTTTTAGAACAATGGAACAAATCATTCAGGTGGGTAGCAGTCCTATAACCCAGAATGTTTCCATGGAACTCGATGCCCTGGGGCTCGATGAAGTGGTGGTGACCGGAACATTAGGCGGAACTTCAAAAAGGCAATTGGGTAATTCAGTTTCTACTGTTAATGAAAGGCAACTTCAGAATACAGGTGCTTCAAACTTAAGTACAATATTAAACGGTAGAGTTATGGGTGCTCAGGTAACTCAGAATTCAGGAGATCCGGGCGGAGGTACTTCTATTAAACTCAGGGGAGTGGGTTCTATTTTCGGTTCTTCTGAACCGTTATATATTGTTGATGGGATTATTATTGATAATTCATCAGCAAATGTGGTTAATTTGAGCGCTGATGCGCAAGGAGCACGTATACAATCAGGCACGAACAGGATTGTTGATATTAATCCAAATGATATTGAAAGAATTGAAGTAATAAATGGGGCAGCAGCGGCAGCAATTTATGGTTCAAGAGCTTCTAACGGAGTTGTTCAGATTTTTACAAAAAAAGGAAAAAAAGGCGAGCCAAAAGTAAATTTAGTTACCAGTATTCAACATAATTCATTAAGAAAAAGATTAGAATTAAATGATCATCCTTTTCGATTTGGAATTCAACAGCATCCCCGGTTGTTTGAAACAGGAGATAGATTAACCACCATTGCGAATCTCAGACCTGATAGGGCTACAAACCCAGGCACAGGGCCTGCAGCACTTGGTGGTCCATTAGATGTTACAACCTATCCGGTTACCCGTTATGATTACCAGGATGATATTTTTGAAAGTTCTTTAGGTACCGACAATCATGTTTCAGTTACTGGTGGTTATGAAAAAGCTAATTATTATTTTTCTGGTTCTTATTTAAAAAATAATGGTATTGTTCGCAATACAGATTTTCAACGTTATGGTTTTCGGGGTAGAACCGATTTCATTTTAAATAATTGGATCAAACTTACTGGTGGAATTCTATTCACGAATTCTAGATCCAATGATATGCCAAATGGGAATAATTTCTTTTCCCCCATTAGCACAATGACCATTATTGATAATGTATGGGATATAAATGAACGGGATGCATTAGGAAATTTGCAACATGTTGAGCGAGTAAGGCTAAACCCACTTTCGGTACTTGAAACATACGATATAAGGCAAGAAACTAACCGCACCTTAACTGACTTTAAAGTTAATCTTACCCCGGTCACAGGATTAAATATTGATCTGACAACTGGGTTTGATACATATGCCCAGCAAGGCTTTGAATTTCATGATAGAGTGCCTTATCCATTTGTTGCAGCATCATTTTTTCCTGATGGTTATGTTGCCAATGCAAAATATAATTATTATCAGTGGACAGGGGATGCTGTTGCCAGCTATAAATTTAATTTACTTGATGAGCTTATTTCTACTTCATCGGTAGGTTACTCAGTACAATATATTAAAACAGCTTACAGTGCGCAGGAGGGTAGAGATCTGATACCATTGGTAAAAACTATATCCGCTGCTCAAAACTTTTTCAACCCGCCTGTTGATAACAGGACTGAACAATCCATTTTTGGATATTTCTTTCAACAAACATTTGGTTTTAAAAATAAATTGTTCCTTACCGGTGCTGGCAGGTTCGATGGATCCTCGGCGTTTGGGAAAGATGCGCAGAATATTTTTTATCCTAAAGCAAGTATTAGTTATAATATATCTGATGAAAACTTTTGGAGCGGCGGCAATTTTTCAAATTGGTTTAATACACTAAAACTTCGTGCTTCATATGGTAAAGCTGGTAACTTAACAGGAATAGGGGCATATGATCGTTTCATTACTTATCTACCCATTACCTATACTGGAGGCGCTTTTGCTCCACGTAATCAGATCGGGAATGTTAATATAAGGCCTGAAATAAAAACAGAGTGGGAGGCAGGAGCGGATATGCAATTTTTTGGAGGAAGAGTCGGTCTACAGTTTTCCATATATGATCAAAAAATTACAGACCTGGTTCTGCCATTCAATCTTGCCCCATCAAATGGTGCAGCTTCACTGGTAGATAATTTAGGAAAAATGAACAACAAGGGTATAGAATTAATGTTGACTGCTACTCCTGTGAATAAAAACAATTTTAAATGGGATGTGTCATTGTTATATAACAAAAATAAAAATAAGATAACAGAGTTATATCAAAACGCAACATTTATAGGTTTTGATGCTGGTAATACACAGGGTGTATTACTCGGACAGCCAGTGGGTGTTTATTATATTAATTATTTTGCCAGGGATGCTAATGGCAATTTAATACTTAAAGATGTAAACGGTTATATGTTACCTCAGGTTGAGAGAGGAGATCCTAATACCAATATTCCTGCACGGGATCCAAATGGGGGTGTAGTTCCAAGTGCTACTCCTTTACGTAAAGTAATTGGCGATCCAAATCCTGATTTCTCAGGTACAATAATCAATGAATTGAACTTTAAAAATTTTGGATTACGAATTCAACTTGACGGTGTGTATGGTTTTGAAGTGTATAACTGGGATTGGATAACCCGGAATAATGTAGGTAACGGACCTTTGGCTGAAAAAGAACTAAAAGGAGAATTACCAAGAGGTTGGGTAGCAGCAATAGGAGGATTTATTGGTCCACGAATTCAGGAAGAACATGTACAGGATGGTTCATTTACAAAAATCAGGGAAGTGGCATTAAGTTATTCACTGAGTAAATTAAAATTTGCTGAAAGTGTTAAGTTATCCTTAGTAGGTCGTAATCTCTTTTCTTTTGATAATTATGTAGGATTTGATCCTGAAATTAATTCATCAGGTCAGTCAATCGTAAGAGGTAATGACTTTGGAGCATTTCCAATACCAAGAACTATACAGTTTTCAATAATAACGAACTTTAAATAAAACAAATATGAAAAAGCTATATATCGTTTTCCTGATTCTTGTTTGTGTATCAAGTTTCAGTTGTAAAAAAGAATATGATAATCCTAATGCGCCTACAGAAGGGCAGGTTTTTAATTCAGCTGATGGTATGACAAGGGTTATAGTCGGTCTCAAACAACGTTTCGCTGTAAATGGTCTCGGTGTTGCATCAGTATATTCTGCTATTTCTGCCAGTGGATTATCTGCGAAAGAAATAACGGTATTAAATGCCGGTAACGCAGATCTTGCCCAGTTAGAAATTGGAGGAGGTAATGTAGCTCCAAATAATGGCGTGATCTCCAGTTTATGGACAACAACAAACATTATCAATAGCGAAGCACAAAAACTTATTGATAATTCAGGGAAAGTGGGTGATGTAAATCTGCAAAATTCAATCAAAATTTATGGTCACCTTTATAAAGCCATGGCATTGGGAACCCTGGCCACATTTTGGGAACAAGTTCCTATAAATGCAGGCGTAAATGCTGTTTTTAGTCCAAGAGCAGAAGCATTGACTAAAGCAGTACAGTTGTTGGATGAAGGTTCTGCTTTATTAGCAAATACAACAGTACCAGCATCTTTTTTATCAGCAGTAGGAGCTGAAATTGATTTAAAAAATACCTTACTGGCATTATCTGCCCGGTATAATAATATGCTGGGAAATAATGATGCGGCAATTGCTAAAGCTTCCGCAGTTGATTTGACTAAGCAGTCTGTATTTTTTTATAATAATACGCATCCCAATCCTGTATTCAGGTCCGCACTTACAAATAATAATACGTATGGTATAAAAACCAATTTCGGTTTAACGGGTGTTTTGGCGCCAGATCCTGCAGATAAAAGGATCGTATTTCATTTGACTAAAAATGCGGCCAACGGATCTGGGTTCTTTCAAAATGATGCGACGGCAATACCTATTTATTTACCAGGTGAAATGTTGTTGATCCAGGCCGAAGCTTATGCAAGAAAAAATGATTTAGCTAATGCTGTAATATTCTTAAACATGGTTTTGACTAAAACATCGGCACAGGATGCATTTGGATTAGGTGCTGAATTGCCGCCATATGCAGGCGTTGTAGATCAAGCTTCTTTATTATTAGAGATTTATAAAAACAGGGCCATAGAACTTTATTTAAGTGGTTTAAAATTAGAGGATAGTCGCCGGTTTGGACGTCCCGGCCCGGGAAGCACTGATCCGGAACGCACAAGGGATTTTTATCCTTATCCTCAACAGGAAAAAGATGGAAATCCAAATACACCGGGTTAATTCAGGAAGAATCTTTATAATTAAAAAAGGCTGCCCTCTGTGCGGCCTTTTTTAATGTGATTTTCAAAATGGATCTGCCATTAAATAATTATCAACTTTCGCTAAACTGCTTCAATTTATGCAGCGATGTTGGGTTAGCATCGGACCCTAACAGGTACTATTAATTAGTTTTAATGAACGGAAATAACAGGATAAAAATTTTAAATTTTGCTAGGTGCAACGATATGATAAATCCCGTTGTCAAACTACCTGACTCAACTCCATGGACGATAAACAATTGGTAAGGGAATGCCTCAGTGGTAACGAAGAGGCTCAATGGCTTTTGTATAAACAATTCGCCGGGCCTATGCTGGGCGTATGTTATCGGTATACAAAATCATTTAAAGATGCTGAAGATGTATTGCAGGATGGTTTTGTGAAAGTATTCAACAGCCTGTCGGGTTATAAATATGAGGGAGAACTGGGAGCCTGGATCAGGCGAATTATGGTAAATACAGCATTGAATTTTTTAAAAAAGAATAAGCGATACCAGGATGAACTGGTTTTTACGGATAATTACCTGCACCCGATAACAAACCAGGATCCTGCAGTTTTAATGGAAGCAAAACAAATTGCAGGATTGATCAGGCAGTTGCCTGCAGGTTATCAAACCATATTTAACCTGCATGCCATTGAAGGTTATTCTCATGTAGAAATAGGGGAAATGCTTGGCATCACAGACAGCACTTCCCGTTCTCAATATGCCCGGGCAAGGGGTCTGTTGATCAGTTGGATTGAAAAACATTCAGAAGACAAAAAAATGAAGTATGTCCGAAAATAAATTTGAAAACCAGGTGCAGCACCTGATGGATGAATTAAAATTGACTCCATCAGAAGAAGTATGGCCTGCAGTTAAAAAAAGGATCTCAGAAAAAAGAAAAAGACGTTTCATCTTATTCTTTCTTCCAATCATAGCTGGTTTAATTTTGGGTGCTGTTTATTATTATCAAAACACAAGAACCTCAAACATAACTGAAAACAAAATCATACATACGCCGGTTTTAACTCCGGATCCAGTAAAAGAAAATGATACAATTCATCATGCTGGTTCACCGGATTCCGAAAAATTAAATAAGGATCAATTTCCTGTTGCCAACTTATTGCAAGAGGAAAAGAACCATGATCAAAAAACCAGTCAGCAAATTTTTAATACGCCATTAATAAATGATGGGAATAAATCTGCCGAATTCAATTCTGTAATGAAGATTGTTGATACTAATATGAATGTTGCCGAAGTAATAACTGACAGCCAGTTTTCGGGCTCCAATAATAATCGGGTGAGCGATAAGGTAGATGACCGGATCATTCATCAGGAAGTTATCAATAACAATATAGAAGCAACCGTTTCTATTGATACAATAGATGCAGAGAATTTCACTGATTCCCTTCCTTTAAAGTTGTCATTTAAGGAGGAGGAAAAAGCAAAAGATACTCTGGAAATAAAGCGTGATTCAATTTTGATAGTTGCTAATGAAAAAAAATCTGGTAAATGGAATTTTGGATTTCATTTCGCAGCTGGTTTATCAAAAACGGGAAATAGGATTATACCAGTCAATGAAGCCATGGATTATAACAGTTCACCCGGTCAGGGTAGTCCTATTTTAATTTCTCTACCAAAACAATCAAGGGCAGGTTTTAGTTTTGAAACAGGATTTGTGTTACAAAAACAGTTAACACCAAGAAGCAGCATTCTTACTGGTTTACAATATTGTTATTCCAGTGACCGGTTGCTTGCAGGCCGCAGGTATGACAGTACGCTGAGGTTGCAAAATTCTTTTAGCAGCGCGGTGAATAATTATTATCGTGGAAATGATCAATGGTATACAAACAGGTATCATTTTTTAGAATTGCCCATTCATTTCCAATATCAACTTAATAAAAATAGCAAAGTACCTGTTCAATGGCAGGGTGGATTAATTTTTAGTCAGCTGGTATCTACGAATGGATTAGTGTATGACCCTGCGTTATCCGGTATATATTTTCATGATAAAAAACTATTCAATAGATCCTCATTGAGTATAAGCAGTGGATTATCTGTCCAGGTAAATAGCAAACAAAAAATAAAATGGAGTATAGGTCCGCAAATTAAAGCGGGAGTTACCAGTTTGCGTAAATCTTCCAATGATCAAAACCAATATCTTCTTTCAGGTGGACTCCGGGTAAATTTATTCCTTGATTAAGCTGCAACGTTTTTATTATAAGGGTTGTCAACACATCATTAAACAAACATTATGAAAAAGCTTTTATCTCCACTTTACCTCCTGTTGATGATTACGCCAATATTATTTTTAAACGGATGCATTAAAGATACCTGTCGTCAATCACGTTCATACACCATGTATGTTCCCGTATATAAGACGAATGAAGAAGTAAGATTGAATATTAAAAGCAATCCCGCAAAGGAAATGGAACGTCCGGGTAAATTATTCATTAAAGGGCATTATATTTTCCTGAATGAAATAGACAAGGGCATTCATGTAATTGATAACAGCAATCCTGCCAGTCCGCGCAATGTTTCATTTATTGATATTCCAGGCAACGTAGACCTTGCTGTAAAGGGCAGTATTTTGTATGCAGATATGTACACAGATATGGTTGCAATGGATATTTCTGATCCGGAAAACGTTTCATTGAAAAAAGTGGTAGAAGGTGTCTTCCCGTTTCGCTATTATGATTCGGGGTTTATGATGGATTCTTCAAAAGTGATTGTAGACTGGGTTACCAGGGATACAACTATTACAGAAGATTGCGACAACAATTTCGGAATATGGGGGAACAGGGACATGATGTTATTTTCAAATTCAGGATCGTCTGAAAGTTTTGGAACAAAAGCAACTTCTCCATTTGGCATGGGTGGCTCAATGGCTCGTTTTTCGGTTGTGCAGGACCGTTTATATACGGTTTCTGACCAGGACCTGACGGTCTTTAATATTCAAAACGCAATAGATCCTTTGTATGCCAGTAAAGTGAATGTGGGTTGGAGCATTGAAACCATTTATCCTTTCAGGAATAATTTATTTATCGGTTCTTCTTCAGGAATGTTCATTTATAATATCAGTAATGCGGATCAGCCAAAACTTACCGGCAAATTTGGTCATGTGGCCAGTTGCGATCCTGTTATTGCAGATGATCAATATGCATATGTTACACTTCGTTCTGGAACAGAATGCCAGGGTTTTACTAATCAATTGGAAGTATTGAAATTAAATGGGATCACCGATCCTGCATTAGTGAAAATTTATACACTTACCAACCCGCATGGTTTATCCAAAGATGGTGACCTGTTATTTATTTGTGATGGATCGGATGGATTAAAAGTTTTTAATGCAGCAACTCCTTCAAATATTTATCTGATCAAACATCTTACAGGATTAACAACCTATGATGTCATTGCATGGAACCAAAAAGCAATCGTGTCTGCCAGTGATGGTTTATATCAATTTGATTACAGCAATTCAAATGATATCCGTTTATTAAGTAAAATAAGTTACAAGAACTAATTATGAAAATTTTTAGCATGGGGTTATACCTGTTTGTTTCATTCCCTTTATTTATTGGTGCCCAGGAAAAAGAGGAAAAATCGAAACCAGGTGTTTACAGCATTATTTCAGCCGGTTATTTGTTTGGCGAATCTGATATATCTCCAGGATTTAATGTAATTACCGGTATTGACCTGCAAAAAATAAAACTGGGTATTGGTGGAGGTTATGATGGTTATCGCTTTAATTCATTTCCTGTTTTTGCAGATATCCGGAGAGATTTTGGTGAAAGGAAAAAGTTTTTTGGTTTTATTAATGGCGGTTATCATATTCCTAAAGGAGAGGAAACCTTTGATAGTAGGTCTTACCCCAGTACAGAAAAATGGCAGGGTGGTTTATATGCAGATGCCGGGTTAGGATTTCGGTTTAAGCTTGGGAAAAAGAACAATCTTTTATTTAGCAGTAGTTATAATTTTAAAAAAGTACGCCATATCAAAACATATGTATATCCTTGTTTAGTGCCACCCTGCCCGGGTGATGTATTTAAATACGAGTATGGTTTAAATTATATCAGTACGCGTTTAAGCTGGGAATTTAAATACTAATATGGAAAACTTATCTTACCCATGGATACAGCAGGTATGCCTTTCCTGTTTTTTCCAAAATATCCCCCCGTTCCATAAATGGACTCATTAGCTAATATTGCAAACAATAAAGCTTCCTTAGCGTCCGGATTAATATGCAATTCAGAAGTGCTGCTAAACGAGAAACCTGGTAATTGACTTTCAATGTTTTTCCGTAATAATGGATTATGCATTCCGCCACCACTCAAAAAGCAATGCACATTTTTGTATGCCAGGGAACATTCTTTAATAGCCAAACAGATGGTATCGGCAGAAAAACGATTTAAGGTGGCCATGATGTCTTCACCAGACAAGTTTTCTGTTTGTGATATGTTTTGTGCGTTTTTAAGGTAATTTAAATTAAATAATTCCGGTCCGGTTGTTTTAGGAAACGGTTGATTAAAAAAAGAGTTGATTTTAAGGGTTTTTAATAATGCTTCATGTATAGTCCCTTTTGATGCAATGGCTGCATTATCATCATAAAACTTTCCAGGATAATATTTTTGAATATAAGAATCCATGATTGTATTTCCCGGACCTGTATCAGTACAGAACACTTCATCAGGATTTTTCTTTCCTGGAAGAAATGTAAAGTTTGCAATACCGCCTATATTCAACATGATCCGGTTTTCCTTTTCATCTAAGAACAGTAGGATGTCTCCATACGCAGCCAAGGGGGCGCCTTCACCACCAGCGGCAATATGTTTTTGCCTGAAATCACTTAATGTAATGATCCCGGTTTTATGTGCAAGGTGATCTCCATCCCCAATCTGTAAAGTGGCATTTCCAAATTTTTTGATTCCATGTAATGATTCAGGTGCATGAAAAATAGTTTGTCCATGACTGGCAATAAGATCTATTTCGTCTGTTTGAATATTCCATTTTTTTAAACAATCAAGAATAATTTGTGCATGGTATCTTGCTACCCAACCATTTAATAAGCAAAGTTTTTCCAGGTTAACCTCTTTTTTAGAAAACACGGAAAATATTTCCGATTTATACTCATCTTCATATACTACGGTTTCAAAATTTTCCAAAATCAAATTGGTTTCCATACCCGAACCTGTAAAACTACATAAGCATACATCGAGGCCATCTACAGAAGTTCCGGACATTAATCCAATAATGTTTCTTTTTTGTTTTTTTGAAATCATGTATAGATTCGAAATATTGTTATTCATGCGTGATAGTTTTTAGTCTGTTTGACATGAAATTATTCCATAATGCCTGTTATGCCAATATTTACCGGGTACTAATTGCGGATAATTGCCAGTTAGCACATAATTTATGCATTTTTTTGTGATCAAAGAATTCCGTTTTATATGGCTCCCAGTGGATCAACTGCTGCTCCTTTTGTAATGCAAGGATTTGCTGGTTCCACCACAACCGGTTTCCCTATTTATTTGCCTGGTGAAATTATGTTGATTAAAGCAGAAGCTTATGCAAGAATGAATCCACCTGATCTTGCCAATGCATTGATTGAATTAAATAAAGTTGTTACCAAGCAGCCCGCTAGTGATCCATTTGGTGTAGGTGCAGGATTGCCACCGGTTGCCGCTTTGACGCAAGCACAAATCCTGGAAGAAATTTATCGCCAGCGGAGTATCGAATTATACATGTCAGGGTTAAAGTTAGAAGACATGCGAAGGTTTGGCAGACCAAATGCTGAAAGAACACGCAATCTTTTACCATACCCATTTGGTGAAAGAGATAATAATCCTAACACACCTGATGATCCTGGTTTTTAAATTGATTTTTATTGTACCATAAAAAAAGGGTTGCTGCATAAAGCAACCTTTTTTTATTTAAAACGCAGATCAGTTTTGAATGAATTTGATATTACGCTGCATGCCTTTCAATTTTGTACGGTTGATGGGTGAATGTTTAAAAACTCTTTTAAAAGTTTCTTCCGTCATTAATTCCCACTCTTTGGTGGTAAGATTCAACACTTCCGGAATAGGAGTGAATTCAAGTTCACCCGTAGGTTTACTAAACCGGTTCCAGGGGCATACATCCTGGCATATATCACACCCAAAAGCCCAATCAGTATACTTCCCTTTCATCTCTTCAGGTATCAACGAATCTTTTAACTCGATTGTAAAATAAGAAATGCATTTACTCCCATCCACAACTCTTCCGGGTAAAATGGCATCGGTAGGGCAGGCATCAATGCACCTGGTGCAATTGCCGCAAAAATCTTTTGCAAAGGGATCGTCATATTCAAGTTCAATATCCGTTATCAGGGTTGCAATAAAAAAGAATGAACCCGATTCTTTGGTAAGCATATTCCCATTTTTACCAATCCAGCCCAGTCCGCTTCGCTGCGCCCAGGATCTTTCCAATACAGGGGCAGAATCCACAAAACCTCTTCCATGTATTTCTCCAATTTCATCCTGCATCATATGAAGGAGCGTTTTCAATTTTGTTCTGATTACTTCATGATAATCTTTCCCAAATGCATATTTTGAAATTTTTGGCGTTCCTGGTTGTTGTTGCTGTGATGGGAAATAATTTTTTAATAAAGTGATCACTGATTTTGCACCGGGTACTAATTTCCCCGGATCAACACGCATGTCGAAATAGTTCTCCATGTATTTCATCTGTCCATGCATGTTAGTATTCAGCCAGTTTTCTAATCTTTTGGCATCATCATCTAACATCTGTGCTTTTGCAATGCCACAATAATCAAAACCTAACAGATTAGCCTGTTGTTTTATAAAAGATGAGTGGTTTGAAGTAAGCATAATTACTTAGTTGTGAAAATGCATAATGCGGTGATTTACAATTGTAATACAATTTTTGTACTATTGATCTGAATTCATTTAAACCAAAACCTAACACTTATGAAGGTCAAGCTGTTTGCCAGTCTCCTGGTTTCATTATTTTTTATTCTTCCCATTTTTTCTCAGGAAAGTTCGGCCGTAAAGTTCGGAAAAATATCACCGGATGATTTCAAAACAACTATTTATTCCATTGACAGCGGTGCTGCTGCTGTGATCATTGCAGACAAAGGATCTACCGAAATTGTTGGTAATTCAAAAGGGTGGTTCTCGCTGGAGTTTAAACATTTTAAACGGATTCATATTTTAAATAAAAATGGGTATGATGCTGCCGATATTCAGGTACTCCTGTTTGCAAATGATGGTTTGGAGGAAGAGTTGCAGGGTTTAAAAGCAGTTACTTATAACCTTGAAAATAATAAGGTAGCAGAGACTAAACTGGATAAGAAAGCAGTTTTTACGGACAAAAGAAGTAAAAAACTGGTTGTAAAGAAATTTACCTTACCCAATATCAAAGAAGGTTCCATTATTGAATTTGAATACACCGTAAAATCTGATTTTTTATTTAACCTTCAACCCTGGGAGTTCCAGGGAGAGTATCCAAGATTATGGAGTGAATATGTGGTTCGTATGCCGGAATTTATGGGTTATATTTTTCTTTCGCAGGGATATCATCCTTATCACATAAAAGACAATAAAAATAAACTGCAAACATTCTCCATCATGGATAACTCTGGCACTACGCGTACAGAACACTATTCATTAAATGCGAATGTTACCGATTTCCGTTGGGTGATGAAGGATGTATCTGCGCTAAAAGAAGAAAGTTTTACTTCAACATTGAATAATCATATAGCTAAAATTGAATTTCAATTGTCCGATTACCGGTATCCTTTAACGCCTAAGAAAATAATGGGATCCTGGGAGCAGGCCAGCGGAGAATTGTTGAAAAGTGAAAATTTTGGAGCTAACCTTAGTAAAGATAACGGATGGTTAGGCGATGTGGTTAAGGAAGCAACAAAAGGGGCCACGAACGATTTGGATAAAGCGAAAAAAATATATGCTTTTGTACGCGATAATATGACCTGCACAAACTATGGTCGTTTATATCTTGAGAAAACATTAAAGAACATCCTGAAAGATAAGAGTGGGAATGAAGCCGAATTAAACCTGCTGTTGACAGCCATATTAATCAGGGCCGGATTTACGGTTGACCCTGTTTTATTGAGTACCCGATCTCACGGTTATGCATATGAGTTATATCCTTTGATGGATAAATTTAATTACGTGATATCAAGACTGGACCTGGGAGGCAAACATTATTTCCTGGACGCCAGCCAACCCCGCCTTGGATTTGGGAAACTTGGCTATGAATCATATAACGGGCATGCACGTGTGATTAATGTAGCTGCCTCACCACTTGACTTTAAAGCAGACTCACTTATAGAGGGAAAGATGACATCGGTTTTTATAGTGAATAATGATAAAGGAAAGTTAATCGGTAAAATGCAGCAGGTTCCAGGTTTTTACGAATCTTTCAACATGCGAAACAACATTAAAGAAAATGGGAAGGATAAATTATTCAGCGATATCAAAAAAGAATTCAATGCGGAAATCGAAATTCTTGATTCTAAAATAGATTCCCTGGACCAATATGATCATCCACTGGGCATTAATTATGATTTTCAATTTACTACGGATAATGAAGACATACTTTATTTTAACCCGATGTTCAGTGAGGCGTGGAAAGAAAATCCATTTAAATCGGCCGACCGTTTTTATCCGGTGGAAATGCCTTATACCATCGATGAGACTTATATATTAAGAATTGATATACCGAATGGGTATGAAGTGGATGAACTACCCAAACAAATAATGGTAAAACTGAATGAGGATGATGACGGATCATTTGAATATCGTTTATCTAATTCTAAAGGGGCAATTTCCCTGCGTTCACGCATCCGGCTCAGCAGGGCATTTTTCCACCCGGAAGAATATGACACACTCAGGGAATTTTTTAACCTCGTTGTAAAAAAACACAGTGAACAAATTGTATTCAAAAGAAAAGCTAACCCATGAGAAAATATTTGATGTTAATGGGGTTGACTTTGTCAGTCACCGTCATGTTGTTTGCAAATGGGGGAGGATATTCCGTTGCAAACATTGCTCCCGCTTTAATTAAAAATGCGAATGCAGTACTCCGTTTCGAAGAAATGCGGTTTGAAATTTCAGGCACCCGGGAAACTACTTTAAAAAATCATTATGTAATAACCATTCTGAATGAGAAGGGTGATCATTGGGCGGAGTTTTCAGAATATTATAATACATACAGGGAAATAATTTCTGTGGATGGTTTTTTATATGATGATGATGGAAAATTGCTGAAAAAAATAAAGAACAAAGATCTGCAGGATTTAAGTGGTGTATCAGGTGGAACGTTGATGGATGATAACAGGTATAAACGACATAATTTTTACCATAAAAGTTATCCATATACCATTGAGTATGATATCGTGACAAAAAGCAAAAGCACATTATTTTTTCCGAGTTGGTCACCCCAGGGTAATGAAGCCCTGTCCGTAGAAAAAAGTTCCATGAGTATTATATCATCACCTGATTACAAAGTGAGATACAAGGCATTTAATTATGCAGCTTCACCTATAATCACTAATGAAAAAAATAAAAAAATAATGACCTGGTCAGCGAAAAATATGCCGGCTATTACCAGGGAATCATTTTCTCCTTTATGGCATGAGATGACAACATATGTTGTTTTTGGACCTACCGATTTCCAGATGGAAGAATACAAAGGCAATATGAAAGAGTGGAAGGATTTTGGAAAATTTGTTCATTCCCTTGGGATGGGAAGAGATGAATTGCCGGATGATGTCAAGAGAAAAGTTCATTCCATTGCAGATGGTATTAAAAACCCGGCTGAAAAAGTTGCCCGTTTATATGAATATATGCAAAGCAATACCCGTTACATCAGTATTCAATTAGGTATTGGTGGATGGCAGCCTTTTCCTGCAAAGGATGTTGCTGCTAAGGGCTATGGAGATTGTAAAGCACTCACCAACTACATGTACAGTATTTTAAAAGAAGTGGGGATCCCATCATACTACAGTTTGATAAGAGCAGGTAAGAATGCTAATTATATTACGGAAGATTTTCCTTCCCAACAATTTAATCATGTTATTTTAAGTGTACCAGTTCAAAAGGATACCATCTGGTTGGAATGTACCAGTCAGACCATGCCCGCAGGTTATTTAGGGGATTTTACTTCCGATCGCCCGGCATTAATGATCGACGAAAATGGCGGCAAATTGGTGCGCACCCCAAAATATGGGATAAACCAGAATTTGCAGGTGCGACATATCAAAGCTGTATTAGGAGATAACGGAACACTTTCTACAAATATCCATACCTGTTATACGGGTATGCAGCAGGATGATATGCATGGCATGATCAATGCTCTCTCAAAAGAAAAGGTAAAAGAGATTTTGGTTAAGCAACTAAATTTTGCAACTTATGAGGTTAATCATTTCGATTATAAGGAACTGAAAAGCTCGTTGCCATCCATTAATGAGTCACTGGATATTATTGTGAGCAATTATGCAACGATAACGGGTAAGCGATTATTCATTTTACCAAATGTAATGACCCGATCCGGGCGTAAATTAAACGTTGATTCAACCCGTAAATTCGATATTCAATTAGGCTATGAATACAAGGACATGGATTCAGTTGAAATTGAATTACCTGCAGGTTATACTATTGAAGCTATGCCTAAGGATATTGCTATTCAAAGCAAGTTTGGAAACTATTCATCCTCTGTTCAATTCAGGGATAATAAATTATTCTACTATCGCAGCATTGAGCAAAACAGCGGGCGTTACCCGGCAAAAGATTATAACGACCTGGCAGCATTTTACAGCGAAATTTATAAAGCCGATCGCAGCCGCGTAGTATTGGTAAAAGATGAAGCACCCAAAAAAGCTTTCTGATACTTTTTAAATAAATTGTATAATATAACAAAAACTACCGGCCATTCACCGGTAGTTTTGTTTTACTGGTATGTGTTGATTTATTATTTTCTCCGCATATCATGCGGAACTATTCATATTTAATCCCTTCGGGATTCAATTACTAATAGATCAATTGAACTCATGGATCAATCAAAGTATTTTTTAAGCTATGGTTGGTCAATCTTTATGATCAATTCCGAAGGGATTGAATTTGAATAACTCCAGGTGCAACCCGGTGAAATAACCAACCGGATAGGGGCAACCCTGAAAGGGTTGAATAAGTAAGTGTCATTAAAAAAACGCACTTGATAACAGGCATGGGAGAGTCATTATTTACAATTAGATTGAAATTGCCTATCAACAATCTTTTTTATTTCCAAATGCGTGTCCGCTCTTTCTTCTCCCAACATATTTTTTACAAAAACAAGATAGGCATAGCCCCTGCAAAAATCTATCATGGGCCATGTTCCAAAGAGGCCAGGACTTGCCAGCACTGTGGCTTGTGCGGTGCCTTCTCCTCCTCCTTTGGAAGAGAATGGGAGAGTCATTATTTACAAGTAGATTGAAATTGCCTATCAACAACCTCCTTTATTTCCAAATGCGTTTCCGCGCTTTCTTCTCCCAACATATTTTTTACAAAAACAAGATAAGCATAGCCCCTGCAAAAATCTATCATGGGCCATGTTCCAAAGAGGCCAGGACTTGCCAGCACTGTGGCTTGTGCGGTGGCTTCTCCTCCTCCTTTGGAGGAGGCCGGGAGGAGGCTCCAACTTCCCAAAGCATAATTAAATCCGGCAGCCGATTTTGGTGCATATTTTATTTGATCCGGTGAAGTCTGCGTTTTCATTAATTCATTCACTGATTCCTGACTCAATATTTGTTTGCCTGCATAACTTCCTTTGTTCAATAACATAACCTGGAATTTCAGGTAATCATCGGCGGTAGATCGTGCGCCTCCTGATGGATTTACAGCGCTTCCATCCAATGTGCTGAAAGTTGTTTTGCGCATGGTTAACGGAACAAATAATTTTTGCCTGATCAGCAGATCAAATTTTTTCTTGCTCACGACTTCCACAACCCGGGCGGCAATATTTAATCCAACATTTCCATACCAGAAATCGGTTCCGGGATTGGTCCTGATATCCCTGGCAGCAAAAGAATTAACTTCTTCTTCAAGAGAAGCAAATTTTTTTCGTTGAATTAATTTTTTAATCAGCCTGCCCTCATCATCAATACCTGTTAAATGAGAAAGACAATGTCTCAAAGTGATGTAATTTTTCCCATATTTTTCAAACTCGGGCAGATACCGGCTGATGTTATCATCCAGGGATAATTTTCCTTCATCAACTAATTGCATGACAAGTACGGCCGTCAGCCATTTGCTGGCGCTTGCAATGGGGGCAACTGTTTTGCTGTTAAATGTTCCCAACTCTTTTTTATACACCAGGGTGTCGTCTTTTTTCCACAACATGATAACCATATCCTTGCCCAGTAAATTTTGTTTTTCAAGTATTGCTTTTTCTAATTCTCCAAAATTCTGTTGTGATATAGCAGGCTGTAATAATAGCAGGAAGACCGCTGCAAGACTGCTTTTCAGGCAGTTTGAACTAACTTTATATGACATTGTTACGGGAATTTTGTGTTGGATTGTGATTTGCAGAACAGGTTTAAAGTTATTTGATTTTATGTAGCGGGCAGCAGTATTTCTATGGAACTTATGTTGCGTCGCACTCTTTAACGTTTTGTTCTTTACTCGTCAGTGATCATTATTGAAAAAGAATGATTGCGCTGAATAGAATTACTATTGTACAAGAGTGCGACGCAAGTAAAGTTGATGTTTAACCAAAGCTGGTAACATAAAAAATAAAATAAAAAGGTCTAATCAAAACCTTGAAAAATAAAGTGTTTTTAATAAAAGTAATTTTCAAATTTTCAAATTAATATAACTAATTATACTATGAACCTGGGTAATTTCACCATAAAAGCTGCTGAAGCTTTTCAACAGGCACAGCAAACGGCTTTTAATGCGCAGAATCCTAATATTGAAACGGAACATATTCTGAAAGCTTTATTAGAGCAACAGGATTCGCCGGTTGAATATTTGTTGAAGAAAAATAATGTTACTATAAACCTGGTTCAATCCAAACTGGAAGAGCTGATCAGCAAATTGCCTAAATCATCAGGTGAGCCTGCACAGCAGATCAGCCGGGATGCAAACAGCGCGGTGTTACGGGCTGGTGCAGTTTTAAAATCTTTTGGTGATGAATTTGTTACTCCTGAACATATGCTGCTGGCGATTGTACAGGGTAATGATGCCGCAGCAAAACTTTTGAAAGATGCAGGTCTCAATGAAAAAGGATTGGTTACGGCCATTAAAGATCTGCGAAAAGGAGAGACCATTACTTCACAAACGCAATCGCAGGAATATAATACGCTGAATAAATATGCAAAAAACCTGAACGAAATGGCTCGCCAGGGTAAACTGGATCCGGTTATTGGTCGCGATGAAGAAATCAGGCGAACATTACATATTCTTAGTCGCCGGAGTAAGAACAACCCGATTTTAGTGGGAGAACCCGGTGTGGGTAAAACAGCCATTGCAGAAGGATTGGCGCACCGGATTGTAAACAGTGATGTACCCGAGAACCTGAAATCAAAAATTATTTATGCATTGGATATGGGCCAGTTGATCGCCGGTGCTAAATACAAAGGTGAGTTTGAAGAAAGGTTAAAAGGAGTAATTAAAGAAGTAGCCGCCAGTGACGGAGAGATTATTTTGTTTATCGATGAAATTCATACATTGGTTGGTGCAGGTGGTGGAGATGGTGCAATGGATGCCGCTAATATTTTAAAACCTGCACTTGCACGTGGCGAATTGAGAGCCATTGGTGCCACAACTTTAAATGAATACCAGAAATTTTTTGAAAAAGATAAAGCACTCGAACGCCGTTTTCAAAAAGTAATGATCAATGAACCCAGTGAAGAGGATGCTATTTCAATTTTGCGTGGATTAAAAGATCGTTACGAAACACACCATCATGTACGCATAAAAGACGAAGCGATTATTGCCGCCGTACAATTATCGGAGAGATATATTACCGATCGTTTTCTCCCCGATAAAGCTATCGACCTGATTGATGAAAGTGCAGCAAAACTCCGTCTTGAAATGAATTCAATGCCGGAAGAACTGGATGAACTGGAAAGAAGGATCAGGCAATTGGAAATTGAACGGGAAGCTATCAAGAGAGAAAATGACGAAGAGAAATTAAAAGAACTGAGTGTTGA
>JACCYQ010000022.1 GCA_013696395.1 Chitinophagaceae bacterium | reverse complement strand
CCCTTATCTTTGCTCTCCATTATGAAAAAGATTGGAATTTTAGGTGGCGGCCAGTTGGGTCGCATGCTTTTGCAGGCTGCAATAAACTACCCTGTTGAAACATATATTCTTGAAAATGATGATAATTGTCCGGCCGCTCATCTCTGCCATCATTTTTCAAAAGGCGATATAAAGGATTTTGATGCAGTGTATAATTTTGGTAAAAACCTGGAGGCGATTACCATTGAAATTGAAAATGTAAATGTAGAAGCATTGGAAAAATTGGAATCAGAAGGAGTAAAAATATTTCCCCATCCCTCGGTTTTAAAAATTATCAAGAACAAAATTTTACAAAAACAATATTATAATAACCAGGAAATACCTACCGCTGCATTTGTTGTTACACAAAACATATTGATATTAAAAGAGTATGCAGACTTTTTACCCGCCATACATAAACTGGCAGAAGGCGGTTACGACGGAAGAGGAGTTATTGTGCTTACCAATAGTGACGATCTTGAAACAGGGTTTGATGAACCCGCTGTATTGGAGAAATTGGTTGCTGTTGATAAAGAGATTTCAATAATAGTCGCAGTGAATGATAAAGGAGAATTGGCGCTATATCCACCTGTTGAAATGGTTTTTGATAAAGATCTCAATCAACTGGATTACCAGATTTGTCCGGCAGGCGTCACAGAAAAAACCCTCTGGAAACTGGAAGCCTTTGCCCGGACTGTGGTCAAAAATTTTAAATCGCCGGGTATTTTCGCTGTAGAATTGTTTGTGGACAGGCATGGTGAGGTTTTTGTAAATGAAACAGCACCAAGGGTTCATAATAGCGGGCATCATACCATTGAAGCTCATTTTAGTTCACAATTCGATATGTTATGGCGTATTATGCTGGGTTTCCCCATGGGTAATACAGCGGCGATACTACCTTCTGTAATGATTAATATAACCGGTGCTGAATCATTTTCAGGTCCCGCCGTATATGAAGGCCTGGATGATGTATTAAAAATAGATCATGTTTTTGTTCACTTATATGGTAAACGGGAAACCCGGCCCGGAAGAAAGATGGGGCATATGACGATTTTGAGCCGTGACCGGGTAGACCTGGTACACCAGGTACATAAATTAAAGCGAATGCTGATTGTAAAATCCTGAAACCTCCATTTATCCTGTTTAAAAACCATTTATACCTAATGTAATTTTTTTGCAGGGATTCAAATCAATTGACGTCTAAACATCTATCCTATTCTTTTATCTTCAAGTTAAATATTTGCATACGTTGAAAATCACCAATAACTCATTTGTATTCTTCTTTACCATTTCTGTAATTACCGTTAGTTTATCCGCTTGTGGTAATAATGATAATAAAATAGGCCCTCCCGGTTCAGGCGCAGCAAGACCAAACCCGGTTATCAATGTAGATGGTTATTTGGTAAGGACACAAACGATTGTTGAAAATATTGAAGTTGGCGGATCATTGCTGGCCAATGAATCAACAGAAATTAACCCTGAAATATCAGGACGATTGGTTTATTTAAATGTAAATGAAGGCCGGAATGTTTCAAGGGGAGCATTGATCGGCCGGATTTATGATGGTGATCTGCAGGCGCAATTAAAAAAATTGCAGGTGCAATTGCAAATTGCCCGACAAACTCAAAGCCGGTTTGGAGAATTATTAAAAGTTCAGGGAATCAGTCAACAAGAATTTGACCAGGCCTCTTTACAGGTTAGTAATATTATGGCTGATATGGATATTGTACGTGCCGATATTACCAAAACACAGATCCGCGCTCCTTTTAATGGTAAGCTTGGATTGAAAAATATAAGTCCTGGTTCATATGTTACACCAGCAACAATTGTAGCTACCATACAGCAGGTTAGTCAGCTGAAACTGGATTTTACCGTTCCTGAAAAATATTCAGGACAAATAAGTAATGGGCAGTACATAAATTTTACAGTTGATGGCAGTGACAAAAAATATTCTGCAAGAATAATGGCTATTGAATCCTCAGTATCTCAAACCACCCGTAGCCTGATGGTTCGATCTATTGTACAGAATAATGATGGGTTATTATTACCAGGATCTTTTGCCAAGGTAATTTTGAACTTTGCTCCAAATGAAAATGCCATTATGGTTCCGGCACAGGCAGTCATACCCCAGGCCCGTGGTAAAAAGATAATAGTTGCCCAAAAGGGTAGCCCGGTATTTGTAGAAGTTACAACGGGTTACAGGGATTCAGTAAATGTCCAGATAACCAGCGGATTAAATGTGGGTGATACAGTTGTATTGACCGGTTTGTTAAGTATTAAACCGGAAAGTAAAATCAACGTTGATAAAATTGTCAATTGATACCTCTTTTTATTTGAACCAGGTAATTTATGAATATATCTGAACTGAGTTTAAGGCGACCGGTATTAGCCGTAGTAATGAATATTATTATTATAGTATTTGGTATTATCGGTTTTAATTTTCTGGGTGTAAGAGATTATCCGGCTATTGATCCTCCAAATATTAATGTAAGAACATCATACGCCGGAGCAAATGCAGATATTATTGAATCACAGATTACTGAACCTCTCGAAAAGGCCGTTAATGGAATTGCAGGTATCCGCAACATTACATCATCAAGTAGTTCCGGATCCAGCAATATAAGCGTTGAATTTGACCTTAGCGTTGATCTGGAAGCTGCGGCTAATGATGTACGTGATAAAGTTTCACAGGCTTCCCGTTCTTTACCCAATGACCTGGAAGCACCGCCAGTAGTATCAAAAGAGGATGCCAGTGCGGAGTCGATTATTTCCATGACCATTCAAAGCAATATCCGCAACCAATTACAGATTACCGAATATGCAACCAATGTTTTGGTAGAAAGATTACAAACTATTCCGGGTGTTAGTGGTGTACAGATATGGGGCGAGAAGAAATATGCTATGCGCATCTGGTTCGATCCTTCAAAACTTACGGCATATGAATTAACTCCAGCTGATGTGCAATCAGCACTTCAGCGGGAGAATGTGGAACTGCCTTCTGGAAAAATTACGGGTGAAACAACCGATCTTACCGTCCGCACCTTTGGCCGTTTAAATACAGAAGAAGAATTTAATAATATTATCATTAAAAATGTTGCCGGGAGTGCTGTAAAAATTAAAGATATTGGCGAAGCGGTGTTGGGGCCTGAAAATGAGGAAACCATTTTAAAAGAGAGCGGAACTCCGATGATAGCAATTGCCATTATTCCCCTGCCAGGTTCCAATTATGTTTCCATTTCAGAAGAATTTTACAAACGTTTTGAACAATTAAAAACTGAAGTTCCGGAAGATATCAGCCTTGATATCGCAATGGATCAAACCAAATTCATTAAACGTTCCATTGCAGAAGTTGAAGAGACTTTGATTATAGCATTAATATTGGTGGTATTGGTGATCTTTCTTTTTTTCAGGGAATGGCTGATTGCATTAAGACCCTTAATAGATATCCCGGTTTGTTTGATTGGAGCTTTCTTCATTATGTATGTAGCTGGTTTTACCATCAATGTACTCACACTGCTGGCTATAGTTTTAGCCACCGGTCTGGTGGTTGATGATGGAATCGTAGTAACAGAAAATATTTATAAAAAAATTGAAAAAGGAATGAATAAATGGCAGGCGGCCAGGGATGGATCAAAGGAGATCTATTTTGCCGTCATTGCCACATCCATCACTCTTGCAGTTGTTTTTTTACCCATTATATTTTTAGAAGGATTTGTAGGGAGGTTGTTTCGCGAGTTTGGCATTGTTGTAGCTGGCGCTGTATTGATATCCGCTTTCGTTTCACTGACCTTAACACCTGTATTGAATGTTTATATCGCAAAGAAGTCTCCTAAACATTCATGGTTTTATAGAAAGACAGAACCATTTTTCCAGGGAATGGAAAATGGTTACAGAAAAGGCCTGGAAAAATTCATGAAGGTTAGATGGATTGCCTGGGTTATTGTGGTTGCCTGTTTTGGTATTATTTGGTTTATTGGAGGAAGCTTGCAATCAGAATTAGCGCCTATGGAAGACAGGAGCCAGTTTCGTTTATCCGTAACAGCACCTGAAGGCACATCTTTCTATGCAATGGATATTTATGTTGACAGTCTTAATAAACTGATGATGGATTCCATTCCTGAAAAAAATTCTGTCCTTAGTGTTACTTCCCCGGGATTTACCGGTTCAGGTTCGGCCAATTCAGGTTTTGTTCGAGTTCGCTTAGTAGATCCTGAATTAAGAGAACGGTCACAGAAAGAAATTGTGAACATGGTAAACCGAAACCTACCTAAATATAACCAGGGAAGGGCTTTTGCGATCGAAGATCAAACCATCTCTGCTAGTCGTCGCGGTGGTTTACCGGTTGCTTTTGTTATTCAGAATAATAACTTTGAAAAGATCAGGGAAGTTTTACCAAAATTTTTGGAAGAGGCTGGGAACAGTCCGGTATTCCAGAGTGTGGATGCTGATTTGAAGTTCAATAAACCGGAACTGCAAATTGATATCAATCGGTTAAAAGCCAGTGAACTGGGTATTGCCGTTGAGGATATTTCATCAACACTTCAATTAGCGTTGAGTAATCGCCGGTTTGGCTATTTTACAAAGGAAGGAAAACAATACCAGGTAATGGGCCAGGTTGCCAGATCACAAAGAGACGACCCCACAGATCTTCGGAATATTTATGTGCGTAATAATGCAGGAAACATGATCAGTCTTGATAATGTGGTTACATTCAGCGAACAAACGGCTCCACCTACGATATATCATTTTAACAGGTACAAATCAGCTACTGTTTCGGCAGGGCTGGCTCCCGGAAAAACAATTGGTGATGGAATAGTAGAAATGCAAAGAATCTCTGATGGATTGTTGGATGAAACTTTTGCTACCCAATTATCCGGTGCTTCAAGAGATTTTGCTGACAGTTCAAGCAATACAAGTTTTGCATTGATCCTTGCGCTGGGGCTGGTGTTTCTGATCCTTGCAGCTCAATTTGAAAGTTTTGTAGATCCTTTCATTATCATGATCACCGTTCCATTAGCCATTGCAGGAGCCATTTTAACCTTGTGGATATTTGGTCATACCATAAATATTTTTTCCCAAATAGGGATGATTATGCTGATCGGATTGGTGACAAAAAATGGAATACTGATTGTGGAATTTGCAAACCAGCAAAGGCTTAAAGGATTACCCAGGCAGGAAGCTGTTATGTTTGCAGCTGTACAGCGTTTACGACCCATCCTGATGACAACTTTAACCATGAGTTTTGGTGCTTTACCTCTAGCACTATCGCTTGGCGCAGCTGCTACCAGCCGCATTCCATTGGGTATAGTGATTGTTGGCGGGCTACTTTTCTCATTGATACTAACCCTTTTCGTAATTCCTGTAATATATTCCTACCTGTCATCCAGCAAAAAAAGAAGCGAACTGGATAATCTCCCTGAAACTCCTATTGATGAAAAAAATGAAAAATTGGTTGAACATGTTTAGGTCAGTTCTCCTTCACATATTAATTTTAGGGTGTTCATCCTTGTTAGGTTTGTATACATATGGACAGCAATTACTAACTATTGAACAAGCTATTGGAACCGCTTTACAGAATAATTACGAGATCCAACTTGCACAAAATGATTCCACTTCTGCCGCACTGGATGCATCTTTTACTTATGCAGCATTTTTACCAAGGTTGAATGCAGGAGCAGGTGCAACCTGGAATAATAATAACCAAAAACAAAATTTTGCGGATGGTACCAAACGCGAACAAAATGGAGTGCGATCAAACAATATCAATTCGTCCCTTAATTTGAATTGGACGCTGTTTGATGGTTTAAAAATGTTTGCCACCCGGGATAAGTTAGAAGAAATTGCCCGTTTAGGAGAACTGGGATTAAAAAGACAAGTTATAAATACAGTTGCAGCAGTCATTATTACATACTATGATATAGTAAGACAAAAACAACAGTTGATTGCCTTTGAAGAACAAATGTCTGTAATGGACCAACAGGTTCAACTTTCGCAACGTAAACTGGAAATTGGCGTTGGGGCCAAGCCGGATGTTTTGCAGGGGACCATAGATTTGAACGCACTAAGGACCAACCAGCTAAGGCAAATTGCATTAATTGACCAGTTGAAAGATGCCTTAAACCAGTTAATGAATGTAGATCCCGGTACCACATATGAGGTAAGTGATAGTATCCCGGTTAATACGAATATTTTATTAGGCGATGTAGTATCGGGTGCGGAACTGTCTAACGCAGAATTACTGATTGCCAGGAAGAATGTGGATATTGCCAGGTTAACACTTGAAGAAAGAAAAGCCGAACGCTTTCCCATTGTATCTTTTAATTCGGCGTATAATTTTTCGAAAACCGATAATCAGACTACAGTAAATCCATTTGCTCCCCTGTTTAACCAGAATGCAGGTTTCAATTATGGTTTTACCGCCAGTATTCCCATACTTAATAATTTAAATACCAGGCGCCTGATTAAGCAGGCAGCGTTGGAAATTGATTATAATGAAATATTCTACCAGAATCAACGTTCGCAGGTGAGCCTTGCCGTTATACAGTCCTTTAAGGATTATGAATTTCAAAAAAAGGCTTTGGCCATTGAAGAAAGCAATATAGAACTGGCAAGAGAAAATGCTTTTATTATCATGGAACGCTATCGATTAGGGGTTTCCACCTTTTTGGAATTAAGGGAAGCCCAGCGCAGTCTTGAAGAAGCTTATAACCGATTAATAGCAACCCGCTACAATACAAAACTTGCCGAAACTGAATTATTACGGTTAAAAGGCGATTTGGTGAGATAGTTACGTTCACGGTTCATTGTTTGTTGCTATTTTTGAAGACCTGATGTCCATTGCCTTTTATTGGACATAATATGAACAATAAAAAAATAAACGCACCAAGAGGATGGCTAAATCACCAAAACCAAAAAATCAACCTCACATATTAGTCGGCATCATTATGGGCAGTGATAGTGACCTGGAAATAATGAAATCAGCCGCCGATTTGTTGAATGATTTTGAAATACCCACAGAAATTACTGTTGTATCAGCACATCGCACACCTTTGCGAATGGTAGAATATGCACAACAGGCAAAAGAAAGGGGTTTGAAAGTTATCATTGCCGGCGCCGGAGGTGCTGCACATTTGCCAGGTATGATTGCTTCAATTACAACATTACCTGTTATCGGCGTACCTATAAAATCATCCAACTCCATAGAAGGATGGGATTCCATCCTATCTATTCTGCAAATGCCAAATGGTGTTCCCGTTGCTACTGTTGCATTGAACGGTGCAAAAAATGCGGGTATACTTGCTGCGGAAATCATTGGTGCTTTTAATGAAAACGTGTCAGAGAAACTCGTAGCTTTTAAAAAAAACATGCAGGAAGATGTGTTGAAAAAAGTGGAAAAACTAAAGCATGATGGTCTGGATAATTTCTTTGATCTGTAATAAAATTGCCAGGTTTATTATATGCTGCTGCCTGGTTTTAATCACAGGTTCCTGTAATGAAAAATATACACTGACAGCATTTACACAACTTACTCATTTCCCTTCAGGTTCTGGCATAGAATTCAAAAGAGATCATTATTATTTAGCCGGTGATGATGCCAATTACCTGTTGAAGCTTGACAAAGATTGGAAAGTCGTTGACAGTATCATTTTATCAACACATCCTGGAAAACGGATTTCCAAAAATGTTAAATCAGATATAGAGGCAACTACATTTTTGTTTGGGTCACGAAATAATTTATTCCTTTTTGGTTCGGGCTCGTTAAGTCCATATCGCGATTCAATGATCGTGTTGAATGTAGATTCGAATCAAAAGACCACCTATCCCCTGTCTGTTTTCCATCAACGCCTCCAGCGTGCAGGTATAAACGAAATAAATATTGAAGGCGCTGCTTCCACACCATGGGGTTTATTACTTTCTAATCGGGGTAATCAAAAGCATCCTAAAAACCACCTGGTATTTACTTCAAATGATTTTTTTGAGGACCAGGAAGAGGCAGAATTCCAAATTGCTTCAATCGGTATTAACTCGGATACAACAGCTCCATTCACAGGGATTTCCGGACTTTGTTATTCCGGTTTAAGTGATCGTTTATTATTAACAGTTTCTACAGAAGATACTGAAAGCAGTTATTCAGATGGAGAAATTGGAAAAAGTTATTTGTGGATCGTCGAAGATATCTCTTCCAAAAGGAGATTCAAGGGGATGAATCCTAACCAGGTTATTGATTTGGTGAAAATTGACAAACGATTTATTGGGCAAAAAATTGAATCAGTTAGTATAACCCATGAAACCAACAAGATACTGGAAGTGGTACTGGTAGCGGATAATGATAATGGAGAAACAGGTCTTTTTAAATTATTGATCCAGAAAAAATAATATTCAGCTATTCTTTATTTCAAGTAATGTAAATTCCTGATCTAACGTCAATGAATGATCGTAAAGTATTTGTATGAATGCCGACCCATATACAGCGTAATAATAAAGCATGTTATCATAACGCTCCTGCAGTCCATTCTTAGGAAATAACTGGTTTTTAATTTTTTCAATTTGTCTTTGCTGGTCGCCGAATTTTCTTTTCTCGGCTCTAAGCATTTTTTTTTCCAGTTCTTTCAACTTTTCCAGTTGTTGCGTTTTTAATCGTTCAACATGTTGGGTTAATGTTGAATCGATAGAGCCGGCCTGTTGCATTAAGCTGCCATAAAGGTCATTCGATTTTTGATAAATACCATTCAGGGACAATTCAAGTTTTGAATCATCAACCACTTTCTTGTTGATAATATCATCGATCGGCAAAAAGATATCATCCATATCCAGGTTAAGTTTTTGGATCAGGTTTTTCCATCTTTCTTCAACCACTAAAAAAGAATTTCTTAAAACAAGTATTGGGAATGGCACCTGGTAATGATTGAATAATCCTTTTAATTGCAGCCAGTAAGCCAGTTCGCCACCACCACCTATAAATGCAATATTGGGTAAAATGCTCTCCTGGAATACGGCTCTTAAAATAACATTAGGACTAAAGCGCTCGGGGTGCATTTCCAGTTCGTTTAATATTTCATCTTTTGAAAATCCAAGGTGGCTTCCATGCACCACATAATGATCGTTGACCCATTCAATACGGCTGCGTACATTATCCACCATATAAAATAAATTGATTTCCCTGGGTTTAGCCTGGATCTTATAATTTTCATCCAGCTTTGCTGAGGTTTCCTGCACAATGTCGGATGCCAATTGTTGCAAAAGGTCATCCCGAAAAATGGAGGTCATTTGTTTTTTTAATGCAGGATGATCTGCTATCAAAACGATCAATCCATATTGACCAAACAGTGCATCAATGAATTTAAAAGTAGCTTGTTGAATGGTTTCACCTTCCTTAAAAAATTGATTTAATAGGTGAATAATTTCTTTGCCATGAGGATAAATACCTAATTGGCCATCCAGGGTTTCAATAATTTTTTTGAGCTCTTTATCCACTTTCATGCGACCAAAAGCACCGGTCTGTTTGGTGGACCATTCCTTTTTTTCACCACCTAAATAAAAATGTCCTAATTCATCAAAATCCGCATCTTCAGATCCCATATAATATACCGGTACAAAAGAAAAACCCGGTAGCGATTGCTGAAGATGTTCGGCCAGTTTGATGGTGTGTAAAATCTTATAAATAAAATATAAAGGCCCCGTGAATAAATTGGGTTGGTGTGCCGTGGTAATGGTAAAACAATTATCCTCAGTCAATCTATTGATGTTATGGCTTACAGTTTCATTTGGTGAGACGTTTTTGTATTGTTCGTTCAAAACATTTACCAAAGCCTTGCGATCAGTTGCATATTTTTTCCTCTGTTCAATTTGTTGTTGAATGCCGGAAATGGATGGAGCAAATGAATAGAAATGTTGAAGTGTATCAGCATGGTCTATATAATCTAAAACAATATTGGAAAATGCATTTGCCTGCCTGTAAGGAATTCTGAATGATGTACAATTCATAATAATTGCAAAAATAAAGAATGAAGCATGTAAATATTGACCGGGTTGTTAAAGTATTAGCCAAATCTTTCAACATTAAATGCTTTCATATCAATGCTTGTTTTTTGGTTTCCTATTATTTCCTCAACCAGCTTACCGGTAGCTGCACATAAAGACATACCCAACATAGCATGCCCGCTTGCTATCACCAGGTTATTGTATTTGCTATGGCGACCAATGTATGGCAAGCCATCAGGACTTAAAGGTCGCAGTCCGCTCCAGGCTTGCTTCCCGGTGGGGAAAGTAACGGGTAAGTTTGGATAATATTGATGCGCAGCATTAAATATCGCTTTAGACCTTTGCGGTAAAGGGGCACTGTCAATTTCATTGATCTCCATGGTGCCACCCATGCGAAGGGTATTTCCCCAGGGGGTCATAGCAACCCTGCTATCTACCAGGATAGCGGGATAATGTAAATTCGGCTTCACATTTTCAAAAGTCATGCTGTATCCTTTACCTGCCTGTAACAATAACCGTATGCCTAACTGCGAACCGATCAAAGGCAACCAGGAACCAGTCGCAAGTACCAGTTCATCACAATCAATTTTTTCATCGTCAATCAAAACAGCATTTACCTTCTCAGCTGATTTTTCGAAGCCGGTAACGGTGCTGTTTAGCCGAAATTCAACATCGTTATTTTCTAAGTGTTCTTTTAATGTTTTCATGAAATCGCCGGGGTGTAAATGACAATCACCGGGATATAAAACGCCTCCTCTTACATCCACTTCAACTTCCGGTTCCAGATCTTGTATTTCTTTAGTGCTGTAAACAAGTGCTTCTAAAGACAGTTCTCTGGCTTTTCTTGCCAGGTCAATTTCATGTTTTTCTGTTTGTGGTTCTTTATACAGCATCAGGATACCCTTCTCTTCCATGCGAAAATGATTGCCCAGGTCGTCTTTAATCTGGCTGGTAAGGTCCCTGCTTAGTTGTAAAATATTATGGAGATGTGGAATATTCCTGTTCATCGTTTTTTCATTCGCATTGCGCCAGAAGGTGTAACTCCACCTGGCCAAATCAGCATTCAACCTGGGCTTAATGTAAAAAGGAGATGAACTGCTCATCATCCACTTTAAACCTTTCATAACCATACCTGGTGAGGCAAGCGGAGTAAAGTGACTGGGGGAAACATAACCAGCATTTCCAAAAGAAGTTCCTTCCGTGATATTTCCTTTATCAATAACAGTGATTTCATGGCCTTCTTTTTGCAAATAATAGGCGCAGCATAATCCAATGACACCCCCACCGACAATAACTATTTTCATTTTTTCTGTAAGATTATTTTTTATCGATATTATAATATACTAAAACCATATGCATATGGATCATCATCAGGATCTATGCTGATGATGTTCTGTCCATAAATTTTTGCCCACCCCTCTATGGATGGACGGATGGCAGGCTTTCCACCAATTTCAGTTACCGCTTCTATCCTGCCGGTAAATTTGCCGCCAATGATACTTTCATGAATAAAGTCTTCTCCCTTCTTCAACTTTCCTTTTGTAAACCACTGCGCCATTCGTGCACTGGTTCCCGTACCACATGGCGAACGGTCAATAGCCTTATCACCATAAAAAACAGCATTTCGTGCTGTGGAAGTCTTATCCATTACTGCACCGGTCCATAATATATGTGTGCAACCCCGGATGGTATCATTTTCCGGATGTTCAAATGAATATTTAGCATTGATATTTTTTCTTAATTCCCTTGCCCACTCAATAAGACTTGAAGCGGGATAATGTTGCAATCCCTTAAAATTCGGTTGCTCATCAACGATAGCATAAAAATTTCCGCCGTAAGCAACATCTATGGTTAATTCACCCAAAACAGGACACTGGGCAACAAGTTCTGTTGAATGTAAATAGGAAACAACATTAGTGAGCCGTACAGAAGAAACCTTTTCGCCAGCCATTTGGTAGCTTATCTCAATTAAACCGGCCGGTGTTTCCAACCTGACCCTACCCGGTATTTTTGGTTTGATGAGGCCTTCTTCAATCCCGATCGTTATGGTGCCAATGGTTCCGTGTCCACACATGGGCAGGCAGCCACTTGTTTCAATAAATAAAACGCTGATGTCATTTTCTTCATCATGAGCCGGGTAAAGGATGCTCCCACTCATCATGTCATGACCGCGGGGTTCAAACATCAGGCCTTTGCGGATCCAATCAAATTCTCTTAAAAAATGCTGTCTTTTTTCACTCATATTGCGGCCCTGCAATGGCGGACCGCCTTCTTTTACCAATCTTACGGGATTACCGCATGTATGTGCATCAATACAATGAAAAATATTCATGAAGGATTAATCATTTCGGCTACAAGATATTATTTATTACGATCAAATAATTTGAAATGTCGAAATGTGTTTACCTGATATTTTATGTAAACTCTGTCCAATTTCTTACATTCATATCCAATTATGATTGATGGAAACTTACGGTAAGATATTATTGATTGCGATGCCTGCATTTTTGCTGCTGGTCTTGTTTGAAAAATGGTATGGCTGGCGCAAAGGAATGGACACTGTCCGGAACATGGATATGATTTCCAGTTTGAGTTCCGGCGTTACCAATGCTACAAAAGATGTGCTGGGACTCAGTTTCGCCATCATTTCCTATCCATGGCTGGTTGATCAATTAGCCATCACCCAGGTGAAGGGAACTTTTTTAACTTACCTGCTGGCTTTTATAGCACTTGATTTTGCGGGCTATTGGGTACATCGCATATCGCATCAATACAATCTTTTCTGGAACAACCATATCATTCATCACAGCAGTGAAGAATTCAACCTGGCTTGCGCATTACGACAAAGTATTTCATCCATTTTAAAAATTTTCGCGGTCTTTTTACTTCCCGCTGCAATACTTGGGGTTCCAGGACAAGTGATCGCTGTTATCGCTCCATTGCATTTATTTGCCCAGTTCTGGTATCATACAAGACATATTAACAAGATGGGATTTTTAGAAAAAATCATAGTTACCCCATCACATCACCGGGTGCATCATGCGATAAATTCAATTTATCTTGATAAGAATTATTCACAGATACTGATTATCTGGGATAAATTATTCGGCAGTTTCCAGGAAGAATTGCCCGATGTTCCGCCGGTTTATGGCATTACAAGACCTGTAAGAACATGGAACCCGATTAAAATAAATTTTCAGCACCTATGGTTGTTATTGCAGGATGCATGGCGCACAAAAAACTGGAAAGATAAATTACGCATCTGGTTTATGCCGACTGGTTGGCGGCCTGAGGATGTGGCTGAAAAATACCCATTATATAAAATTGAGGACGTGTATCATTTTGAAAAATATGATCCGCAACCGGTGAAACGAATGGGTTTTTTTATCTGGTTTCAGCTGATCATGCTTTTATTACTTATCAGTTATCTCTTTGGTAATATTGCCATTATCGGTATTCCCGGAATATTTTATTATGGATTTTTTATTTTCTTAACCGTGTATGCATTCACTGAGTTGATGGATCGCAATCCGTTTGCATTGTTCTGGGAATGCATTAAAAATGCATTGGGTGTTTATATCATTCTAAACACCGGAAACTGGTTTGGCGCCAACCAGTATGGTGCCTGGGTAAATACTTTTCTGATAGCCTATTTTATTTTTTCCACTGTTTCCACTGCATGGTTTGCCTGGCAGATCATGAAAGAAGAAAGATCACTTAAACTGGCCACCTGAAAATTCTAAAATTTAAATCAACGGATCTTTTGTAAGTACATTATTGACTGTGCGATAAATATGCAATGGATTTTCATTTTTTAATTCCTCAGGAAGAAAATCATTGCTCCAATTTTGAAAACATATAGGGCGTGAAAATCTTTTAATGCCGTCCGCACCAACTGAAGTAAAACGTGAATCGGTGGTTGCAGGAAATGGACCACCATGATGCATGGCCTGGCAAACTTCCACACCGGTCGGTACACCATTCAACACTAATCTTCCACAAATATTTTTGATAGATTCTATCAATAAAACATTTTCGTGCAGATCATTTTCTGTAGCCATAACAGATGCGGTTAACTGGCCTTCAATAGAAAGGGCCACAGCCTGCATTTGTTCCAGGTTATCGCATTGAATCATCAGTGAATAAGGGCCGAATACTTCTTTGTGCAGCAGGTTATTTTGAATAAATGCTGCCGCATCAACCGATGCAATAGTTGGTGTTCCCTGATTTCCCAATGCATCATGTTCTGCAACAGCAACTGTTTCAACTTTTGCTTGTGAAAGTGCTATTTCCCGCTTTTCTACATAGCTGTTATAAATGCCGGGATGCAACATGGTGGCGGGTTCTGTAAGCCTGATCTGCTCACCTAATAAAGACATAAAACGATCCAGTTCCTCACTCTTTATGGCAATCATCAAACCTGGATTGGTGCAAAATTGTCCTGAACCCAAAGTAATGGATACAGCCATATTCTTTGCAAGCGTTTCTGCATCTTCTCTTATTTTTCCGGGTAAAATAAATACAGGATTTACACTGCCCATTTCAGCAAATACTGGAATGGGATCCTTTCTTTGATTGGCAAAATTGTACAAAGCCATTCCACCAGCAAACGACCCGGTAAAACCAACGGCTTTTGTATATGGATGCTGAACCAATTGTTTGCCGGTTTCATTACCCCCATGCACATGCGTAAAAATTCCATCCGGCAGGTTAAGGATTCTGGCTGTTTGTAAAATGATATCGGCAACCCAGTCGGATGTTTTGGCATGAGCCGGGTGTGCTTTCACAATTACCGGGCAACCTGCTGCAAGAGCACAGGCTGTATCACCACCCGCAGTAGAATAAGCAAAAGGAAAATTACTGGCGCCAAATACAACGACCGGACCCAGCGGAACCTGCATTTTTCTTAATCCAGGTAATGGTTTATTATTTTCATCATGCTTTGTATCGATCGTTGCTTCCAGCCAGTTGCCTCTTTCACATGCATCGGCATAACTGGTAAGCTGGAATGCCGTTCTTGTTCTTTCATTGCGTAAACGGGCTAATGGCAAATTGGTTTCACTCACAGCAATTTCTAATAATGTATCACCCCCTTCTTCCAAAGCAACAGCCATGGCCCGCATAAAATCAGCTCGTTTTTTCAATGGCAATTTCCTGTATTCATGAAAAGCTTTCCATGCATTATTCATTACCTTGTCAATATCCTTTGTTGTTGTTTCAGCTTCCATCATCTTCTATTTTTGGTATTTATTATTTTTAATGCTGAATAATTTAATTATTCATTTTTAATTTTTCATTCTGAAGTAACCGTATTTTCTTCATTGCGTCATTAATAATGGCTGATATTTTATTTCTTTCCTCACCTTCCAGAATCAATCTTGGTGCTCGTAAATATTCTGAACCAATGCCTGTCATAGATTCTGCCAGTTTAATATACTGAACCAGTTTGGGGTGAATGTCCAGTTCAAGCAATGGCATAAACCATTGGTATAAAGATCTTGCTTCTTTTAAATTGCCTGCTAACATTAAGTTATAGAGTGTAACCGTTTCTTTGGGAAAGGCACAAACAAGGCCTGCTACCCATCCATCAGCACCCGCTGCCAACTCTTCCAAAGCCAATGTATCAACACCACATAAAATTTTGTACCGATCACCAAACCGGTTAATCATTCGCGTTACATTGGTCACATCCCGGGTACTTTCTTTTACGGCTTGTATATTGGAAATTGCTGTCAGTTCATCAAACATATCCAAGGTGATTTCTGTTTTATAATCTACGGGATTATTGTAGATCATAATCGGGAGCGAAGTTTGACTGGCAATGGTTTTAAAATAAGTTACGGTTTCCCGGTGATCGGGTTTATAGCGCATCGGTGGTAATAACATTAAACCGCTGGCACCCCATTTTTCGGCAAGCCCCGTTTGAGCAACAGCTTCTTTTGTAGATCCTTCCGCAATATTTATAATTACCGGGAGTTGCCCCTGTAAGCGGTCTATGGCAAAGCGAACCAGTTGTTCTTTTTCATTTGTAGTTAATACACTGGCTTCACCCAAAGTACCTCCAAGGATGATTCCATGAACACCAGCCGATACCTGTGCATCCAGGTTTTTACCAAACAATGCCAGGTCCAATTCATCATTCGCTGTAAACTTGGTAGTCAGTGCAGGAAAAATGCCTTTCCAGGATATACTCATAAGAGAATTTTAATTCTAAGGTAAGTGTTCAATTACAAAACCCGGGCTATAGGCTAATTCTTATTTTGCAGATTATTTTTTTCTGTGATATTTTTAACAGTCCTGTTTTTCACCCTGGCATTATTTATTCGTCACAAGAAAGAATACAGATTTATTTACCAACATATATTTTATGCGAAAAATTTATTC
>JACCYQ010000009.1 GCA_013696395.1 Chitinophagaceae bacterium | reverse complement strand
GGGTTGGTTTTTGGGGTGCCGGTCGCGGCTTTTTAACGCACCACCTCATCATTGATGACGGCGCTATTTCCAACTATCAAATACTTACACCTTCCACAATGAATGCTTCACCTAATACACCCTGGGGCACTCCCGGTCCGTACGAAGAAGCCGTGTTAAACACACCCATTCTTGAGAACATTGAGTTGGATAATCCCGACAAAAAATTTAAGGGCATCGACATCCTCCGCGCCATCCGCAGTTTTGACCCCTGCATGCCATGTACTACGCACATACAGGTAGAAAACAGTGATTATATGGTAACACGGGAAGTGACAACCTGTGCCTGCGGGTTGGAGTAAGGTTTAGATTTTTTGTCCAGGCTGCATCGATGGCATCAACTTTTCTTGCGTCGCACTCTTGTACTTTTTTAATTCTATTCAGCAAAACGAAGCAGGTAATATCAAAATGAAAAAAACTTTCATCGGCACCGTCGGCTACCTCAACCTCGCCAATCATTCCATTGGTCCTGCACTGCTGCCCCAAATTACAAAAGATGATATGGGCACAGTTATTAAGATGTCATTAAGAAACAGGCGTACAATTTGTACCTGGTTGAATCGAAAAAATCCAACAACTCTTTTTGCCTTCTTCTTACTAACTGCTAATTTTAACTAACAAAAACCCATCATGAGATACCCGCTAATAAAGAAAAAATTTTTCTTATTCATTTTAATTTTCATTCAAACTACAATTGTACAGGCCCAGTCTTTTACATCGCAATCCATTAAATCCTATCCCTTTCCTACAGAACTTACTTCCTCTGCAAAGGGATCTAAGATAGCCTGGGCATTTAATGAAGAGGGCAAACGAAATGTTTATGTGGCAGAAGGTCCTGTATACACTCCACGAAAGCTTACCAACTATAATAATGACGATGGGCAGGAGATAACCAGCCTGTCTATTTCTGACGATGGTAAATGGGTAGTGTATGTAAGGGGTGGTGATCATGGAAGTAACTGGGGTGATGATGAGCCGGTGAATGTCAGTTTCAGTCCCACTCCCCAAAAGGTGCAAATATGGACGGTACTATTTGCTGGCGGCGAACCCAAAGCCATCGCTGAGGGCGACGATCCGGTCATTTCACCAAAAAGCGACTCTGTGGTTTTTATTAAGGGAGGACAGGCATGGATAGCACCAGTAAATGCTTCCGCTGCTGCAAAAAATATCTTCACTTCCCGCGGTACTATCGGTTCTCTTGCATGGTCTCCAGATGGATCCGGGTTGGCCTTTGTAAGTAATCGTGGAGATCATAGCCTTGTTGGAGTGTATACAATGAATGCGGCTACTATTCACTGGATAGCTCCTGCTTTTAAAAGAGACAACAATCCAAAATGGTCACCCGATGGAAAGCAACTTGTTTTTATACGGAATGCCGGAGGAGGTGGAGCTCCGGACTCGTTGCTAAAGAGACGTCACCAGCCATGGTCAATTTTAACTGCCGATATTGCAAGTGGTAAAGCAACCGAATTATGGAAAGCCCCACAAACATTAGAAGGTTCTGTTCCCTCTACCCATGGTGGTTATAATCTTCACTGGGCTGCTCAAAACCGGATTGTTTTTCTTTCGTACATGGATGGCTGGCCGCATGTTTATTCAATCAATTCAAGCGGTGGTTCTCCATTATTGCTGACACCCGGCAATTTTATGGCAGAACATATAAAACTAAGTCATGATGGCCAATGGATCGTTTTTGCGGCGAACACTGGTCCGGATAAACTGGATATTGACCGCAGGCATGTAGTTCGTGTTCCTGTAGACAAGGCCGCTATGGAGGTGCTTACATCAGGCGAAGGTCTCGAATGGTTCCCGGTTGTAACAGGTGATGGTTCTGCTATAGCAATGATCAGTGCAACTGCACAAAGACCGCCTCTGCCGGCGGTGTTTTCACTGGATAAAAAAGAGATTAAATTATTAGCCTTAGATCGTATCCCATCCTCTTATCCGCAAAATCAATTAGTCACACCAAAACAGGTGATCTTTAAAGCTCCGGACGGCGTGACTGTGCATGCACAATTGTTTGAACCTGTTGGCGGACCAACTAAAAAACCGGCCATCATTTATGTGCATGGCGGACCTCCCAGACAAATGCTATTGGGCTGGCATTACTCTGATTATTATGCAAATGCCTATGCAACCAATCAATACCTGGCTAACCAGGGTTTTGTGGTATTGTCTGTGAACTTTCGCCTTGGTATAGGATACGGATTTAAATTTCATCAACCTGATAAGGGCGGACGATTTGGGGCTTCCGAATACCAGGATGTTCGTGCTGCAGCAGTATGGCTCGGCACACAAAGCTTTGTAGATAAAAGCAGGATCGGCATTTACGGAGGTTCTTATGGAGGATATCTTACGGCACTTGCTTTGAGCAGGGATTCAAAACTTTTTGCTGCTGGTGTTGACATACATGGCGTACATGACTGGAGCAATAGTTCAAGGGGACCCGCCCCGGTTGTTGGATATGAAAAAGCACCTGATACTGATTCAGCCCTACATCTTTCTTACAGGTCGTCACCTGTTGCCACTGTCAATAAATGGACATCACCTGTTTTGATCATACATGCAGATGATGACAGAAATGTGCAATTCAGCCAGAGTACAGACCTTGTAAAACGATTGGAAAAAAAAGGAGTGCCAATGGAAACAATGGTGATAGTAGATGATACACACCACTGGATGAAACATGCAAATGCCTTGACCTTACAAGAAGCTGTTGCTGATTTTTTTAAGCGCATGCTGATGAAAAAATTATAAAATAGTGCCGACATGTTTTATAAAGTCTTTTAATAAAATGAATAATAATTCTAATCATACACCCATCTCAGGTATTGCGGGCAAAATATTCATCGGCACCGTCGGCTACCATAATCTGTCCAATCATTCCATTGGTCCGGCATTGCTGCCGCAACTGCAAGAGATGTCATGGGCTGATGGGGTTGAGCTGGATGAGTTGAATTGGGGACCTATAGCTATTGTACAAAAATTTCAGTCACTGTCAATTCCTTATGATCGTGTGATACTTCTAGCTGCTATAGAACGGCCAGGACGCAATATCGGGGACATCACAGTTTACAAATGGCTGGGCAAACTGCCTGATGAAGAACTGATTCAGCGCTGTATCGGGGATGCTGTTACAGGAGTTATTTCAGTCGAAAATTTATTAATCATTGGCGAATATTTTAAAATATGGACGGGTGAAACGTTTGTGGTTGATGTAGAACCCGGCCCCGAAATGGCAGGAGAAAATTTTACAACAGAAATGCAGCAGGCAATTCCTGATTTGATTGCGATACTTCAAAAACTTTCCAATACAAACAATACGGAAATGATTAATTTTAATCCGCTTTATGGCGATACATTAATTGAAGAAAAAACAGATGCCTGAAAACAATAATGATACAAATAAAAATGCAGTAGATGCGCTTTTTTGGCGGGAAGAAATTCTGCAGGTATTGTATTGGATGGAAGGGGAAGGTTTAGAAACATCAGTTCCTTTCAACCGGTTAATGGTTTTATTAAATACCACTTCTGAAAATCTATTATTTCATCTTAAAAAAAATACAGAAGCTGGTTACCTGCAAACAGAGGATGATGAGTTGACTGAAAGCTGTTCCGTAAAAATGACAACATTCGGCAAAAAAGAAGCTGGTAATATTTTTCGAAATGCTTTTGAAGGCATGCAAAAAGCCGGGCATGGAGAGTGTGGCCCCGATTGTGAATTCTGTTACCTGGAAGGCGAAAAACTGGAAGACTGCGTTCATAATTGCGCTGACAGCCGACATCATCATTAACAGCTATGGAAAATATTTTTTTATCGGATGCCGATTATGAGCAACTGGCTGCTCAAACACAGGATCTGATTGGTAAAATAGACAATCTTCCCTTCCCCAATGTAAAAGATGATGTGAACGATCTGTTGGCAAATTTTGACATGCTTCATCGCGAAGCATTGACACGCCTGTTCAAAGAAATAATTATTAACTACCCGGCGCTGCAAACTAAAATGGAAAGCGATAAAGCCGTTCATTTATTGTTCAGCCTGTACGACTTGTTTCATTCCGATATTCAGTCCGAACTATTATCAAGAGAAGAAATGGTAGGCGGCAATGGCAATGACAAATACCCCCGATGGATACCTGTTGGCAATACACACGAACTGAAAGAAGACACTGCTTATAAATATGCGGAAGAGGGCGAAATGGTTCTGATTTGCAAAACAGATGGCAATGTATATGCTGTTAAAAATTGTTGTGGAAATACGCTCCTGCCATTGGACGGAGCAGTCATTGATAAAGGTTATCTCATTTGTCCCTGGCATGGCTGCGCTTACCGTTTGGCTGATGGTATAATGGAAGCAAATCCTATGCATAAACTGAAAAAATTCCCGTTGATCATAGGTGATAATGGAGAGATAAGACTGGGACTGAACATGTAAAATGGCAACACACGAGGGCAAAGTAAACCTGCATGGAGATTTTAATTATATTCATGCTAAGTTTCTAATGGATCAAAGTCATAAGATTATACAGAGTCTTTTTTTGCTAAACCTTTTTTCAAAAGACATTGTCTGATTGAAGTTGTTACATACATTTTTAAATAGCCTTTTATGAATCAAAAATTTACTTCTTTTTCAGTCATCACTTTTTTTATGATGATGCTGACATCTTGCAAACAAGATTCTAATGCCGATGTCGGTAACCTTCCGGTTAATATGGATGATTCTTCCAGAATAATAATTGATAGAGCCATAGCTTATGCAGGTGGCTACGATGAGTGGCAGAAAAAAAAGACCCTGTCCTTTGATAAAAAAAGCATCAGTTATGATAGCACCGGTAAAGTGGTGCGTGAATTAGAGCAGCATCTTGATTATATGATGAAACCGGAATACAGGGCAAGGGTGTCTTATATGCTTAATGATACCACAATCACCTTAATTCACGATGGCCAGGAAGCCCGCAAGCTGTATAATGGAAAAATATCTGAAGAACAAAAAGATATTGATGCAGCATGGAATGCTGGTTACGGTTCTCAATTTGTTATGTGCATGCCATTTAAACTTAAGGATCCCGGGATAAAAGCTGAGTATATAGGCATGTTAACATTAGCCGATGGCGTGCCGGCACAGGTTGTAAAAACATCCTACATAGAAGGCGCAGGCAGCAATCCTGATCATATATGGTACTATTATTTTGAACCTGGCAGTGGTAAACTGCTTGCTAATTCACTCAATGGAAAAGATCAATATTGGGATTATACAAGGTATGAAAGCTTTGAAAAAGCAGGGGGTTTATTGCTGCCCTCTGTAAGAAAAGGCTATAAGGCTGATACATTAAATAAACCTGGCCAGTTTATTTCGGAAAGCCGCCATTTTAATATTGCTTTTGATAAAGAACTTCCTGAAGACTATTTCAAAATAAAGAATGATAAGTGAACCGAAAATTTTAATTGCCGGCGTAGGTAATGAGTTGCGGCAGGATGATGCCTTTGGTGTATTGCTTGCGCAGAAGTTGCAACAGGAAACATCATTTCCTCCATCGGTAAAAGTGATGGAAATTGGTTCAGGTGGTATTCATTTGGTGCAGCAGTTGTTTGATAAATATGATGTGTTGATCTTGCTGGATATTGTAAAATGGGGAGGCGCAGCAGGAACAATCCATTTTAAAGAAGTAGAAGTAAAAGACATTACTCAATTGCCTAAAGATGAGCAAAATGAATTCTTAGCTGATATGCATTATATCAATCCACTTAAAGCTTTAATGATGGCAAAAGCTTTGAATGTGTTACCAAGGCAGGTTTTATTTTTAGGATGTGAATCTGAAGAGCATGAGGAGATTGGGATTGGAATGAGTTCTGCAGTAGAAGAAGCAATTCCTGTGGCGGTTAAAAAAATTGAAGATTGGGTAATGGGGATAAATAAAAGTGTTTCAATAGATGAATGATTATAGATCAAATTACTTCTTCATACCAGCACAAAATGATGCAAATGGGTATTTTAAATTAGCCTGCTCACTTAAAATTTTTTAAATTACACTACTAAATTTTTTGCAATGAAAGATCAATCAAATCAATCTTATAATCGCGGCGAAGAAAAAGTAAAACTTCCATGGGAAGCCGAACTTGAAGTAAAAGACCTAATCAGTCCAATAAAAGTAAGACGTATAAGGCTGATCCAGACAACCGGCGCGGTCCTGCTTCTTTTAGCCCTTGGTGTATTTGGTTGGTGGCTGTTTTTTGCTCCTCCATCAGGTGAAAAGATCGTAAAGCAAATGATTGCAGCAGCCGGAGGAATGGATGAGTGGAATGGCATACAGGATGGAAATTTTGTACGCATTCATCGGCTCTACGATGAAAATGGAAAGATTATTAAACAATCGGAAGAAACATTCTTTTTCAAAAACAACCCCGATGGCCGCCAACTCTTAATAAAATCTAAAACCAACGAAGGTGACCAGGTAATAGTTGGTCGTGATAAAGGAGGATTTTGGGCATCTTTAAATAATGCTGAAGTGGACCCTGAAGAAATATCAAAAGATCTGGAGTTTATGTGTGATGGTGATGGCTGTTCACCGCTTTGTGCCAGTGAAATGGCGCTATACCGGATGTCATTCCCTTTCAAATTAGCTGATTATGGAGTAAAACCCCGGAATGCCGGAAATACCACTTTAAATGGCGAAAAAGTGATATTGCTTGATGTAACTTTTGATCCCAAAGTAGGGCACGATCGCTGGGTTTTTTATGTTGATCCCAACGACAAATTGATAAGGAAAATTGAACATTATCCATCGCTGAAAAGCAATGTGCAGCCGGAAGAAATTTATCTATCCGATTTTAAAAAGGAAGGCAATATAGTTTTAAGCCATTCTAATAAATATTACAGAAGCAACGGAAAAATTTTAGAAGAGTATTTAATTTCTGATGTAAAGTTTAATTCCTCCTTAGCTGCTGAAATTTTTGACAGGCCTCAGCAATTAAGCATGGTAAATTAATAAGTAACTTTTTTTATATTTTACCCTTGTACGTTTTGTACAACTAATTTAGCTAGCAATATATATTGGCAATTTACTTCCTGAAGTATCCATTTTTAAAATTGAGCTATTGCAAAATTTGTGGCTGCAGGTTTTAGCGGTAGTTCGGCCATGATTTCAGAAGGCATTTACTCCTTAGTAGATACGGGAAACGGCGGTTTACTTTTATTTGGAATACATAAAAGTAAAAAACCTAATTGCAGGGCTATTGGCAAAAGAAAGTCAAGGCTTACTTATAGGAGAAGGTGCGAATCCCGAAATGTCTGATAGTATTTTAAAAATTGTGCATGCCGATGAGTCGGTAGATAAAGCAAAAAACCATTAACCATGTATTTTGGTCCGCACGATGTTTTTTTGGCTATTGATATCCGGTTTAAGAAAAACCAATCTTCGCTCGAAATAGAGAAGGCCGTATGCAGGCTTGAAAAAGATATTCGTCATACTCATCCCATTGTTAAAAGAATTTTTATTGAGATGAGTAGTTTTACAGAGCATAAAACCATTGAATAAACAATGAAATATTTTCTATTGTTTCATAAGCTTAAACAAAAACAATTTGTTTTCCGTTTACTTGTTTGCGGAAGTCCTTACTCTTTTCAATAAGGTATCTGCCAATTGGTTAATGGCTTTTAATGCGGGTGAATGATCGATAGCATTCATATCCAGCGACCCTCCTTTATCAGCCTCTGAAATAATAGTGTCAAAAGGAATTACGGCTACCACCGGCAAATCTGTTTGTGCACAAAACTGGCGGATAGCTTCTTCATCTTCTGCATTTTTTACTTTATTGGCTACTGCCACAATATTTTTTATTTCCAGTTCATTGCCCAGCCTTTGAAAACGGGCAACCGCTTCCATAGAACGATAATAAGGTTCTACTATGCACAACAAAACATCAACGTATTTCGAAGTGCCTCTTTTCATTTGTTCCAGCGATGCTTCCAGGTCTAACAGGGTAACCTGTTCGCTTTCTTCCAGTGCCGTATGAATGATTTCCCGAACCGTAGTATGAATACCACACATGCAACCCGTGCCGGCATGTTCCGGCTGACCCACCGCAAGCAACGTAACATTATTTGCTGCTTGTATTCCATGGAGATCCATTACTTCGGCTAAGGGTGCTTTTAACTTTGCATATTTTTTGCCATCTTCTTTTTCAAAAACTTCCAGCAGTTTTGAAGAGAGCGCCTTTGGCATAACCGCCGCCGGATCCACACCAAGTGTAAGCGCCAGGTTTGGATTAGGATCGCCATCAATAGCCAATACGGGAATTCCTTTATTGCCCAAGGTGCGGCATAATAAACCGCTGATAGTTGTTTTGCCTACGCCACCTTTTCCACATACAGCTATTTTCATTATTTACAATTGATGATGATAGTTAAAGTTAATTATTTTTTATTTGGATGCCGGTGAACCAGATACGCAACTTTCCATCTTTTGATTTATGGTCCTGCGCAATTTGGAGCCCGTTAAAATCTTTATAATCCTCCCAGGTTGTGATAAGTGAAGGCACCGCCGCCCCGGCTGCATGGTATGCCCATTCCTGTATCCGATGGTTTTCATCGATAAAAACATCGTACATATCTCCGGGTGTAAATCCATCTGTGTCATTATATTTTGTCGTGATCTTTCGCATCCTTTTTCCACTGATTGGAGCCGTTTGCATGCCACTGCCTGTTAGCGCATAACCTTTATCCCAAACAAAATGGTAAGGGTAAAGCAACCAGTATTCATCATTGGTAAATCGGGCATTGAGCTTTTTTAATTCCTGGGTTGTTGTATCATTCCTGTTAAACCGGGTA
>JACCYQ010000232.1 GCA_013696395.1 Chitinophagaceae bacterium | reverse complement strand
TGGTATGTGCCTGGCAGTACCGGCATCCTGCTGTATAACTGCTTATATAGCCGATCATTCTTTTTAATGCACTTGTCACTCTTCCCTTATTTTCCATTACGGCTTTATTCAATTCAATAAATGCGTAGGCAAGGTGAGGGCGATGATACATTGTTTTAATACTATTCGGGCAAAATCCCAGGGTTTCATTATAAAATTCAACCAGGGTTTGTAATGCTTGATCATCTTTATCTGTTGCAGGGGAGACCAATGGTTTTTTCATTTCAACTTTTTTATGTCTTAAGTTTTAAAGAATTTATTATCAGATGAAGGTAAGATTTCAATAAATGAATAATGATCCTGTTATTGGTTTCAACAGGTTGCTGCCAATAAAAAACCCGCGGAAAAGTTTTCCGCGGTTCTGTAAACCACAATGCCTCTAAGAATTAATCAACGCCACCTTTGCGGGTAGGTGATCTTTTTGCAGGCCACGTTCCCGGTTCATTTCTTCTTTCATTAAATGGCAATACGCTTTTTTCACGATTTGCTTTTTCAGGATCTTCGCTGGCCATGTAAACTAAAATGGCCGTCAAAATCGCATTGCTGCGTACATCATCAAAAACAATTTTGTCATAAGTATCGCGGTTGGTGTGCCATGTGTAATTTCCATAAGACCAACTTAAAGAACTCAGCATGAAAGCAGGTACCCCAGCTGCAACGAAACTCGCATGATCCGATCCGCCACCACCTGGTGAACCCGGATACTGGGTTTCAATTCCCCTGCGGATATCAGCAGGAACGGCAGAAAGCCATCGACCCATAAAATCATAAGCATGTAAAAATCCCTGGCCAGAAATATTAGCAACGCGGCCGGTACCATTATCCTGGTTGAATAATGCCTGCACGTTTTCAATAATTTCAGGATGATCTTCTACAAATGCCCTGGAACCATTCAAGCCTTGTTCTTCACTTCCCCAATGACCAACTAAAATGGTTCTTTTAGGATTGGGATAAAATTTCTTCAGGATGCGCATAGCTTCCATCATCACCAATGTTCCGGTTGCATTATCAGTGGCTCCTGTACCACCATCCCAGGAATCAAAATGCGCTGACAACATAACATACTCGTTTGGTTTTTCCGTTCCTTTTATTTCTGCTACCGTGTTAAAAGTAGGCACCATGCCTAATTCTTTTGAATCAGCCTTTACACTGATGCGAGGTTGATGTCCGCTTTCCGCCAGGCGGAATAGCATGCCATAATCTTCCAGTGCTATATCGATCGTCGGAACTTTTTTGGTATTGGCACCAAAAATCTTATTAACCCCAAAACCGTTGGACCAGTTAGAGGTTATAATGCCGGCAGCGCCTGCATTTTCCAAAATAGCTGGTAAATTACGTGTATTGTATCCTGTTTTGCTGATACGATTGCGCCAGGCAGTATTTTTTTCTTCCTTATCTTTTTTCATTTTTTCCAGTGATTCTTTTGTCGCATACTCCTCCCAGTTATATTCAGGTCGGCCGGTTGGTTGTGCCATGGAGATCATCACTAATTTTCCTTTTACCTGTGGCAGCCATTTCTGAAATGCCATTGAATCCAAAACATCGGGTATTATAATCACTTCGGCGGTAACGGTTTTTCCTTTTGTAGAAGGGCTCCAGGCCAACTGCATGCCTTCCAGTGATTTTACCCGGGGATGCACCATATCAATATGCGTAATGCCTCTTTCCCAGCCACGCCATTCACCCCATTTTTCATTGCGGGCATCAATGCCCCAGGTTTGGTATTTGGCAACCGCCCAATCATGTGCATTTTTCATTTGTGGCGTACCCACCAGTCTTGGACCAATGAGATCTGTAAGTTCATGCGCCATGTTTTCCAACTGGGAATTTTCATTAGCTTCTTTAATGATGTTATTCATCACCGGATCTTTAGACTGTGCAATCACCATACTACCAGTAAGAAGTAGGGTAATTAATAACAACATTCTGGTTCTCTTTAAATATTTACTCATTATTTTTACAGCTTTTATTTACAATTTGCCGAATATATACATTCATAATTTATTCTTAGCATCATGCTATAATTAGGAATTATCAAAATTGTAAAAACTGATAAGCCAGCTCTTTTTCCCTTCACACTAACAATTGTTATCTTTACGGCCCGAATAATTTTAATTTCAACTTAAAACGATTGATACAAATGTCAAAAGAAGTTTATGTTATTTCCGCAGTTCGTACCCCATTAGGAAGTTTTGGTGGGTCATTAAAAGATTTGTCTGCTACGCAATTAGGTGCAGCTGCTATTAAAGGCGCTTTGGAAAAAGCAGGTGTGGATGCTAATAAAGTAAATGATGTTTTGATGGGTTGCGTTTTACAGGCAAACCTGGGACAGGCACCCGCACGTCAGGCATCAATGCTCGCAGGCTTACCTGCGAATGTAAATTGTACTACGGTGAATAAAGTTTGCGCCAGCGGCATGAAGTCAATTGCATTGGCTGCGCAAAGTATTTTATTGGGTGATGCAGACATCGTTGTTGCTGGAGGAATGGAGAGTATGAGTAATGTGCCTTATTATGTTCCAAATCTTCGTTGGGGAAATAAATATGGTAGTACAAGCCTGGTAGATGGCTTGGCGCATGATGGATTGACGGATGTTTATAAAAATTATGCAATGGGTAATGCCGCCGAACTTTGTGCCAGTGAATGTGGTATCAGTCGCGAAGACCAGGATGCATTTGCCATTGAAAGTTACCAACGCAGCCAGGCAGCTATTGAGGCCGGCAAATTTGAAAATGAAATTGTTCCTGTTAGTATTCCGCAACGCAAAGGAGATCCTATTGTTTTTTCAAAAGATGAAGAACCTTATAATGTAAAATTTGATAAGATAGCTGGTTTGCGTCCCGCTTTTCAGAAAGATGGTACGGTTACTGCGGCCAATGCAAGCACCATGAATGATGGCGCAGCCGCATTGGTTTTAATGAGTAAAGAAAAAGCCGATGAACTGGGATTGAAACCCATTGCAAAGATCCTTTCCTGGGCCGATGCGGAACAGGCCCCGGAATGGTTTACAACAACACCTTCATTAGCGGTTCCTAAAGCGGTTGAAAAAGCAGGATTGAAAATGGAAGATATTAGCTATTGGGAATTAAATGAAGCATTTGCCGTGGTGGGAATTGAAAATACCAAACGTATGAAACTTGATCCAGCCAAAGTAAATGTAAATGGGGGTGCGGTCTCATTAGGTCACCCATTGGGTGCAAGCGGCGCACGCATCATTGTAACGTTGATCAACATACTAAAACAAAACAATGCGAAATATGGTGCTGCCGGAATTTGCAATGGAGGCGGAGGCGCCAGTGCAATGGTGGTTGAAGCGGTTAGCGATTAGTCCTTCGGCAAGCTCAGGATGACAAGGTGAGGGTTTAGAGTTTAGTCCTTCGACAGGCATATAATGACAAGGTGAGGGGTTTAGTGTTTAGTCCTTCGACAGCCTCAGGATGAAAAGGTGAGGGTTTAGGTGATAAGGCATAAATTTTTCATTCTTAATTTTTCATTTTCAAATTTTCAAATTGTCAAATTGTACTACCATGGGAAAAAACTTATTTCTTTTAACGCTACTGATCATCCTGTTAGTCTCAACAGCATTTATTGGCCGGCAACAAAAAATTATTACCGGTGCATGGCATTTGTTAAATGGGACTTTAGAGGAAATATTGATTTTCCAGGATGGATATTTCTCTCACACCACCTTTGATAAGATCAATAAACAATTCATCCAGACAAGAGGAGGGACATACAGTTATGAAAATGACCGGTTGAATATAAAACTGGAATTCAGTTCGAACGATCCTGAATCCATTGGTGAATCACCGCAATATGCTGCGCTCATACAACAGGGTATATTAACCTCTGATATTAACGGACAGACTATGAACTGGAACCGGGTAGATGATGGAGAGGGTATGTTGGCTGGCAATTGGCGTATCACCGGCAGGTTGAATGATGGGGAGATGAAACAGATGGAACGGGGAGACCGCAAAACATTAAAACTGCTTTCGGGCAGTCGTTTTCAATGGATGGCCATAAATCCCGCCACCAGGCAATTTTCAGGAACCGGGGGTGGAACTTATGACTTTGAGAACGGGAATTACACAGAGCATATTGAGTTTTTTTCCAGAGACAGCAGCAGGGTAGGTGCGACATT
>JACCYQ010000213.1 GCA_013696395.1 Chitinophagaceae bacterium | reverse complement strand
TTGGTAAATGTAAACTGGTGCATGGAAGAATTAAACAGAATTTTCCCCGGAGGTTTACCTGCTACTATAGAAATTTATGAAGCGAAAGGCGAAACCCATTCATTTAAAACTGCCGGCAAATGCTATAGTAAAAGCGAAAAGACATTTTACTCTGAAAAAACAAGACAGCATTTTTTTGAATGGATAAAATCTCAAACAAACCGCTCTGTGTTATAAGGTATTATATTCCGACATTGAAACAATCAATGAACAATTTGAAAGTTAAAAAAAAGATAGCTGGTTGTTGATTTCTCGCTATTCAGAATGGGGTTCGTCCGGGTTATTGGTTGTTACAAATAAACTTCCGATATTGATGGAGCCAAAAAATTGCCTTCATGAATAAGTACAAAACCCTGCATATGTGGATGATCATTCCTATGATCTTTATGCAGTTTGGCATTTTCAGGGATTACTGGGGCGACTTTACTGATAATGCCTGGTCGGTTCATATACATTACTGGACCGGTACGGTTTGGTACATCTATCTAATCATTCAACCCTATTTTGCCACACATGGTCAAATGCCCAGGCACAGGACAAATGGTATTTTCGGAATGTTCCTGGCAGGCGGAGTTTGCCTTACCGCTTTGAGTATGATGCACAGGGATATTGTTACAACCGAAAAAGCTACAGCCGCACCGGAGCAGTTTGGGCCCTTTCAGCCATGGTTCTTTTTTGGTGTGGCTGCAGTAGAAATAGTCATGATGACCGCTTTCGGATATGCCATTTATAAAAGCATTGTGCACAGGAAGAAATTCGAAAGTCATGCCTGGTGGCTGATCTCCACTGTCTTTATTATTATGATGCCAGCACTTGCACGTGGTATTCAAAATGTTTATGTGGGCATGAACATTGAGCAATGGCCAAATATTGATATCATGTTACCTATTTATTTTACAGAAGTCCTGATCCTGGCAATGATTGTTTTAGGAGCATGGAAATACGAAAAATTAAAACATCCGGCTACTTACCTGGCAATTGGTGTTAATCTTTTTATCTTCTTGTTAGAACCCCTGGGAAGGTCGGAAAATGTTCAGCTCTTTTTAAAAGAGATCATTAAAGGCTGATAAACTGAGTTTTATATTTGATACCGGAAAAAGAAGATTTCGGTTGTGGATCACTGTCAGCTATTACCAACGTGACTAAACAGGATAACATTTTGAAATATATAACCCGGGCAGTTTGGATTTTATCGTTTGTGAGTTTGTTGACAGACATGGCAAGTGAAATGCTTTATCCAATAATGCCCATTTACCTCAAGTCAATCGGTTTTTCAATTGTGCTGATTGGTGTACTTGAAGGTGTTGCAGAAGCAACCGCAGGTTTAAGTAAAAGTTATTTTGGAAAACGATCTGACATTTCAGGCCGACGGGTTCCGTTTGTGCAAATTGGTTATGCGTTCAGCGCCATTTCAAAACCCATGATGGCCATTTTTACTTTTCCGTTGTGGATATTTTTTGCACGGACCATTGATCGCTTTGGTAAAGGTATTCGAACAGGGGCAAGAGATGCAATTCTGTCTGATGAAGCTACACCAGGAACAAAAGGAAAGGTTTTTGGTTTCCATCGATCTATGGATACACTTGGTGCCGTTATCGGACCTTCATTGGCTTTACTCTATTTATTTTTCTATCCGGAAAATTACAAGACCCTTTTTCTTATTGCCTTTGTTCCTGGTTTGCTGGCAGTCCTTGCATCTTTATATCTTAAAGACAAAAATAGAGATCACCAAAAACCAAAAATCAAGTCAAACATTTTCTCGTTGTTTAATTATTGGAAAGTAAGTCCATCAGAATATAGAAAATTAGTAATCGGGCTTTTGGTATTTACATTGTTCAATAGCTCTGACGTTTTTCTTTTACTACAGGCAAAACAAGCGGGACTTAATGACACCATGGTCATTGGCGTGTATATTTTTTACAATCTCGTTTATGCTTTGTTTGCTTTTCCGGTTGGCATACTTGCAGATAACCTGGGGCTGAAAACAATTTTCATCATTGGTCTGGCCTTGTTTGCAACTGTTTATTTTGGAATGGCTTTAAACACCAATCTTTATTTTTTCTTTGGATTATTTTTCCTTTACGGCATTTATGCTTCAGCAACAGAGGGAATTTCAAAAGCGTGGATTTCAAACACCACAGAAAAAAAATACATGGCAACAGCAATAGGGACATTTTCAGGACTACAAAGTATCTGCACCATGCTGGCAAGTTCATTAACAGGAATTATTTGGTTTCAGTTCGGTGCCATAACCGCATTCCTTACAACAGCAACAGGAACCTTAGTTGTAATAGTATACTTTTTAACCATTCCAAAACCAAGCAATAATTTTATTGAATCATAACAACTTTATGAATAAAGAGGGTTTAATTCATTATGTATTATTGTAATTTATTCACCAACAAACCGGCCGTTACACCAATCAATGTTTCCAGCAAACTAACATTTTGTTCCAGTTCAACAACGGTAGCCTTTTTACGTTCAATTTCAGCAGCGGGCATATTCCTGTTTTGCATATTCACCAGTTGCACCCGGGAGTCGGTTAGCCTTTGCACGGCATAATCTAAAATCGATTGACTGTAAAGAACCTTTTCACGACTTTCCTGTATCCTTTCGTAATAATCATTTCTTTCACGGTAATAGTCATCACTGTACCGGTCATTCCGAACATCAGGGCAACTACCTTCTCTATCACCATGATTCATATGCGCTTTCAATGCGTTGACTGAAACCCTTAAAGTAACAGCAGGCTCATTGTCATTATTAAACT
>JACCYQ010000210.1 GCA_013696395.1 Chitinophagaceae bacterium | reverse complement strand
GGTGGCATTTTAAATGGTGATATTCGGTATGAAATTTATCCAAAAGGTGGAGAAGGAATTACAATCGGACTCTTTTATAAACAATTCAACGATCCTATAGAATTGCGTATTGACGGCCAAAGTGTACTTACACGCAGAATATATTCTTACCAGAATGCAGATGAAGCCTATACTATAGGCGGAGAGCTGGAAGTGCGCAAGAATCTTTCCTTTATAGGTAATATGTGGGAGCATTTTGATTTCTTTGGAAACCTTACAGTTAGCCAGTCGCAGGTTAAACTGGGTGGTTCCAACACCATCGAAAGGCCATTGCAGGGCCAGTCACCCTACCTGATAAATGCAGGATTTCAATATAATAACAAAGATTGGAATGGTTCATTATTGTACAACCGGATTGGTCAGCGTCTGAGCTTGGTAGGTGCATACGAGATAGGTGTTGGAGGTATTCCCGATATATATGAGCGTTCCCGTAACCTGGTGGATTTTCAACTGGCGAAAAAAATCATGAATAATAAAGGAGAGCTAAAACTGACCTGGTCTGATATACTTGGCGAAAGTTTTTATTTCTACGAAAATATCGATTCAAAAAGATCATTTAAGGATGGAACGGACCGGTTGTTCAACGCTTATAAACCCGGTTCCACCATCAGCATCGGCTTCACTTACAATTTCAGTTTAAAATAACAAGATGATAAATACATTAAATAATTTAAAAACAAAAAACATGAAGAAGATCCTTTTTGGGTCATTGATTACCCTTGGCTTGTTCAGCATGACCGCATGTGTAAAGGTAAACTTTGATGAAAGCGAAGTAATTGATAATGGAGGTGGCACCACCGTAGGAAAAGTCATCACCGGGATTATTACCAGTACACGGTATTATCCAAAAGACGTGTATACCCTGAAAGGTTATGTGTATGTAACTGAAGGCGCTACCCTTACATTTGAAGCAGGTTCGGTGATCAAGAGTGATATCACTGAAAAAGGCGCATTGATTATTGAAAGAGGCGCTAAATTAATTGCAGATGGTAAGGCCAATAATCCCATCGTATTCACCAGTGGTAAACCAGCCGGTCAAAGAACTCCAGGCGACTGGGGTGGAATTATATTATTAGGTAAAGCGCCAACCAACAGGCCATTGGATCCTGCACCAACCATCGAAGGTGGAGTTGGCCGTCAATACGGTGGAACTGACCCCAATGACGAAAGTGGCATTTTACGTTTTGTACGTATTGAATACGCGGGTATCGCTGCAGAACCCGGTTCAGAAATAAACGGATTAACAATGGGTGGCGTTGGTTCAGGTACTATCATCGAAAATATCCAGGTATCTTTTGGTAACGATGATGCCTATGAGTTTTTTGGTGGAACGGTGAATGCTAAAAATTTAGTAGCACTTGCAACTGCGGATGATGATTTTGATTTTGATTTTGGATATACCGGTAAAATTCAATTCGGTTATTCTGTACGCAAACCTGATTTTGTAGATGCCGGTGATGCAGGTAATGGCATAGAGGCAGATAATGATGGATCGGGAAGTAGTGCAACTCCTAATACACGCCCTCAATTAAGCAATTTTACTTTTGTAGGTCCGAATAACGCTGCAGGTACGGCGGAGAATCATAATCTATCCAATAGATGGAGAAGGAGCGTTCAATTTGTATTACGGAATTCTATATTAATGGGACATCCTGATGGTGGTTTTTCTATGGAATCGGACGGAACCGTTACAGCTTACAAAAATGGGGGTTCTGAATTTAAGAATAACCTGGTTCACTCCAATGGCGATCCTTATATCTCTAAAAGCGCTGTAATGACCTCTGCTGAAGTAAAAGCAAAAGCTGAAAGTGAAGGCGGAATTACCTACACCAATGCAGATGATATTCAATTAAATAGCCCCTTTTATTCCAATTTACCTAACCCGTTACCAAAAGCAGGTTCACCTGCTTTAACAGGCGCAAATTTTACCGGGATGAATTCGTTCTTTTCCAAAGTTGAATATCGCGGTGCATTTGGAACCACCAACTGGATGGAAGGCTGGACGAACTTTGATCCCCAGACAAAAGCCTATTAAGTTGTTATAAATATTTTTAAACCGGCCTCTTGTTTGCAGGCCGGTTTTCTCATCAATAGATGTTTAATGAAAACCATTCTCATTTCAATATTTGGATGCTGTTTGGTATCAGGGGCTATTGGTTGTACCTCAAATTCCCCGGATCAACAAGATAACGTAGAGGACTCAACGATAACCAATCTTCCTTACAAATCGAATTTGTTGCCGGGCATCTTTGAAGCGGATAGCGCTTATATTTTATTTTATGATAATCCGGGAGATCATCGCTTTTATAAAACGACGAGGGTCACTGATAAAAAATCCCTGGAACCACTCATGCAGGCGGCCAATGAAACCATTATACCCAATGCCAATGACTGCATTACCCAGGGCAAGATCCATTTTTACGCACCCGGTGGAAAAGTGTACACGTTATATTTTTCAAGGGCTGATTCCTGTATGTCGTTATCGTTTATTCATACGGGTGAAAAATATTTCACTCATTTACCCAAAGCCATCAGTTCATGGCTTTACCAGCAAAGAGATCATTCCATAGAATAATAAACTTCATAAGTAATTATTCTTATCGCCGGTAAAACTTAATATTAACTTATTGTTATTATTTGTACCTTCCAGATACAATTTGGACCAGTGAAGATGCGAATAACCATATTTATTTTACTTGGCTTTTTCATTCATAATCCCCAGACTTTATTCAGCCAGGCGAATAACTGCAAACAGGAAACGGTAAATTTTTTAGGCGATACCATTCAATTGACTGTTGACCCCACTATGTTAATTGAATATACTGAACCAGTATCGGAGCAATCACTCAGAGCATTTTATAACCTGGTTAATCAAAGCAATTTTCATCCCGTCATAAATAAATTGATGTTGTATAGAATGCAACATGAAATGAGTGATTGGCTGTATTATCAACTGATCAGGAGAACGGCTGAAACTATTAGTCCAAAGGCTGATAATTATGAACGATACACTTTATACAAATGGTTTTTACTGACAAAATCCGGTTATGATGCTCACCTGGCATTGGAAAAAAATCAATTATTGTTTTATGTAAGGAGCGATGATAATATTTATGATATCCCGCTGTTTATGTTGAATGGCAAACAATATGTTTGTCTCAATTATCACGATTTTGACAGCAGGTCCATTGATCGTGAAAAAATTTATACTGCTAACATCCTGGTACCAGAGGCGACCCGGACATTTTCATATAAAATTGACAGGTTGCCCGAGTTTGAATCTGGTAAAGCAGGCATCAAAGAAGTTGGGTTTTATTATGGCGATAAATTATTTCGATATCAACTGTTTTTAAATCCACAGGTGGAGAAGGTTTTTATGAATTACCCGGTTGTTGATTTTGAATTATATTTTAATATTCCCATCAGTAATGAAACCTATGCATCGTTGATACCGGCTTTAAAAAAAGATGTTATGAAAATGAGCCAGAAAAACGGTGTTGAATACCTAATGCGGTTTACCCGGGATGCTTTTTCTTTTCAAAATGATGTGGAACAATTTGGTAAAGAAAAAAGATTAACACCGGAACAGACTTTATTATATGGAAACAGCGATTGCGACGACAGGGCGGCATTGTTTTTCTACCTGGTGAAAGAAATCTATAATTTGCCCATGATCGTGCTGCTTTATCCGGAACATGTAACCATTGCCGTTAAATTGGATAAACCGGTTGGTGAACCGATCCTTTACCGCGATCAAAAATTTTCAGTATGTGAAACTACTCCACAAGGCCTTGATCTTGGACTTGGGCAATTACCGCCGGATTTGCGAAAGAAAGCTTACAAAGTGGTTTATGAATATGACCCCCTGGTCCACCTGACGTTGCATTAAACGTAATTTTCATTTAATACTAAGATAATGATATTGTAACCTATGCATAATGTATAGGTAACATGCATTTTGCACTTTTGTATAAGTAAGCAATCGTAAGCACGTTTTTCTCATGACGCCCTCCATTTCCATGGGGGGCTTTTTATAATTCAAAACTTTTTCCAGCATTATTACATAGGTTAACGAAAGAATCACATTCCGGTAACCTGCAGTTAATTTATTTGATGCAATTTTAAATTCTGCAATCAAATACCATTAAACATTATCCTGAAAAGCCCCCTGTTTATGGGGGCTTTTAGTTGCAAAGGACAAGCTCTTCTTAATTTAAAATATCAAGGGATTCAACCATCTTCCAGTCTTTTTCAATCTCTGGCAAATTTCCTGGAATATCTTTAAGGTAATGGAATATGTAATTCAATACTTCATTAATACTATTGCTATAATCCATTTTTAATGTGAAACCATTTTGAAGCCATTGAAAAAACAGGTCATCAAATTGATTATCTATATTTTTCAAACAGGTTATTCCGCATGCTTCTAACGCGGCTGCATTGCAAAGTTGTTCGTAATGATTACGGATTGGTATCGCCATGATTTTTTTCCCCAGGTGAATGGCTTCTGCAGGAGTTTCAAATCCGCCACCTGTTATAATACCGGTGCAACGAATTAATTGCTGCGAAAAATTTTCATTGGAAATGGGAAAGAAAGTGACATTCTCTATTGTTTCAATGCCTTTTATATCATGTGTAAAAATATGGAAGGGAACCTTTTTTAGCCTGGTAAATATATCCTGCAGTTGCTTTTTGCAGTAGGATGGCAAATAAACAAGAACGAAACCATCATCTTTCGGCAGAGCATCGAGAATTGTTTTTTTTATGATAGGTGTAAAAATATAATCATCATATTTTTCAAAATGAAGTCCTGCATACTGTGTGGCTGGTGCATACTTTTTTAAAATCTTTTCGCCCAGGCGGCTTTTTTTTGCTGGTCTTGGAACTTTGTCCGAATAAAAACTAGCCTGGTGTCCAAACTGAATAGAGGAAATTTTTTTCTTTTTACACGCTGCTGCAGTGATGTATTCAAAATCGTTTAATACAAGGTCATATTTTTCAACAGGCAGGTTTTTAATCAGCTGCTGCAGTTTTACAGGGTTTGTATATTTTAACATTTTAAGATAATCCAGCCCTCCATTGCAGTTGTAAAAAAGGCTCACTCCATTGCTGCGGAATTTTACCGGTGCATCTAAGGATAAACTACTGTTTGCCCCGCTTAAAAAAATATCTATTGTTCCATATTTCTGCAGGTGTGGTAAGAGTTCCATCGCCCGGCTGATGTGCCCGTTTCCTGTGGCCTGTACGGCATATAGTATTTTCATAAATATTATTTCATTACAGTGAATGCAGGTAAAATGAAACTTCTTCCGGTATCATTTCCAAATTGATTATTGTTTCTTTCTTATATTCAGGTTTAGTATCTACTGGCACATGCTGATATAAATGCCAATCGTTTTCGTAGTATTCCAGCGATGTCATATGCTCAACCCAGTCACCTGAATTCAGATAGATGACCTTCCCTTTAGTCGTTATAAATTCTTTTTTCTTTGGATGATGAATGTGTCCGCAGATCACATAGTCGAATTTTTTTTCAATCGCCAATTCTGCAACCAGGTTTTCAAATTGGTTCACTTTTATTACATATTTATTAATCTGGCTCATTACTTTTTTTGAAAAAGATACCTGTCCGCGTCCGGCTAATTTTGCACAACTGTTAATCAGTTTATTAAAAGCTAACAGTATGGCATAGCCGTTGCTGCCCATACGTCCCCAGAATTTTGCACTTCCATTGGTTGTGTGATCAAAAACATCGCCGTGAAAAATCCACATCATTTTGTTATTGATTTCCAATACAAGCTTATTGGTTAGCTGTAAATTTCCCAACTCCAGGTCTGCATAGGCCCGTAACATTTCATCATGATTGCCGGTAACATAAAATACCCTGGTGCCCATCGTCATCATATTGATAATCTCTTTTAAAACGGCAAAATGAGCTGGCGGAAAATAATGTTTATTGAATTGCCATACATCAATGATATCACCATTTAAAATAAGCAGCCGGGGAGAAATTGATTGCAGGTAGTTGACTGCTTCAGTGGCATTGGAGCCATAGGTGCCTAAATGAAGATCTGAGATGACGGCTACCTCAATATTGCGTTTTTGCATAATGAATCGTTTATTGAATTTCACAATTATATATAACCGAAATATTAACAGAATATGAAGTTTGTGTAAACATCCCTGATATAAATTGGCTTAAATAATTAATTTGATGAAAATTTGAAGTAATAAACTTACGTCAACAGCTATTGTGAGGGTGAGGGATAACCAGGTATAGAAAACAAAGTATATTATGGCAGCAAACAATTGTGCTCCCACATTTCGAAAGAAAAAAATTAAGTTTTTCAGGCTACCGTGGCGATCGGGGTGTTTGGAATAAATAGCGGCCAGGCTTTTGCAGGTGTAATCGGCCCCCTGGTGGAAGTGCCTGCATTGATTGCTCTGGTAAACGTAGCTTTTTGGTTAAGGAATAAATATTATTCAAAAACTCAACTTCAAAACACCTAAAATTTTATCTATGAAGATTGCATTATTTAGTGACATACATGCAAATTTCCCGGCATTAGAAGCATGCTTAAAAAGTATTGAAGATCAAAAACCCGATGCTGTTTATTGCCTGGGAGATTTGGTTGGTTATAATATTTGGCCCAATGAAGTAATTAATGAAATCAGGAGAAGGGGAATACCAACCATTGCCGGAAATTATGACCAGGGTATTGGTTTAGCCAGTGATGATTGTGGTTGTGCCTATAAAACTGAACCCGAAAAAGATATGGGTAAAATTTCTATTAGCTTCACTAACTCCATTGTTAACCCTGAAGAAAGAAAATACCTGCGAACCTTACCGGCTCACATTAAATTAGAATTTCAGCTTAATAATGACAAATTAAATTTGTTATTAGTGCATGGCAGCCCACGGAAAATAAATGAATATTTATTTGAGGACAGGGAGGAAAAAAGTCTTTACAGAATAATGGAACAGGCGGATGCTGATATCATGTGTTTTGGTCATACACATAAACCTTACCACAGAATTTTGCCAACAGAGAAAGTTGAAAATCCACATTACCGGCATGCTATAAACATTGGGTCTGTAGGTAAACCCAAAGATGGCAATCCAATGGGATGTTATGTAATAATTACCATTCAGGCAGATAGCAGCATAACCAATAAAGATGCAATAAAGGTTGAATTCATCCGCTTTGAATATGACGTTGAAAAAGCTGCAAAGGCCGTTGAGGATAGTCCTTTGCCAAATGAATATGCAGAGATGCTTAGAAAAGGTTTTTAAGTAGTGAAGTCTGATTAATCATACAATATAATTACTGAATTTAACCGAATTGAAATCTTGAGCAATCTCCTTATTAACGGGTTACAAGATTCATTTTTAAAACCAATTAGGTTTTGAAAACTCTTTATTAAATAAACTGTTCCTGATTTATTTTGATATATTGAAGACAAATTAATTGTTTGTCTTCATCTCCATCTTATTTTTCATTTAGCAGCATCAAAAAGGAAGCGGTCTTTGCCGCCATTGTTTGCTTTGTTGCATACACCTGCATTTTTGCATTTAGAAAAGCATTTAATGTAGCATCTTATTCCGGCTATAATTTGTGGGGTTTGGATTTTAAAATCGTTTTGGTTATCACCCAGGTTTTAGGTTATATGCTGAGTAAATTCTATGGTATCAAATTTATCAGTGAATTGAAGCGTCATGGTCGCGGAAAGTTAATTTTTATATTGGTATTTATTTCCTGGATGGCATGGCTTGCGTTTGCATTGATACCCCCACCTTATAATTTTTGGGTATTGATCTTCAACGGGTTTCCTTTAGGAATGCTTTGGGGTGTTTTATTCAGTTATGTAGAAGGCAGGCGTGCTACGGATTTTATTGGTGCGTCATTAGCGGTTAGTTTCATATTTGCCGGTGGTATATCAAAATCAACGGCTTTGTTTGTGATGAACAACTGGGGAGTAAATGAATACTGGATGCCATTTGTTACCGGGCTGATATTTTTTGTTCCACTTTTATTATTTATTTACCTGTTGGAAAAAATTCCGCCTCCGGGTCCTGAAGATATTGCACACAGAACGGAAAGGTTACCCATGCTTGCAATTGATCGTAAAAAATTTCTGAGCGCTTTTTTGCCTGGTATTATACTATTGGTAATCATTTATGTATTAGCCACCATGCTGCGCGAAGTCAGGGATGGCTTTATGGCGGATATGTGGCGGGATTCCGGAATTGATTTTAAAGCCAATATTTTCGCTAAAACGGAAACCCTGATATCATTGGCTATTCTGGTTATGATCGCAACAATGGTTATCATCAAAAATAATTTTATTGCTTTCGTATTATCTCAGTGGATTATGCTGGCTGGATTCGTGCTCTCAGGAATAGTAACTATTTTATTTCTGCAAGAATATATTTCTATGTTCAGCTGGATGACATTGGTTGGCCTGGGATTATATATGACCTATATTCCTTACAATTCATTACTATTTGACAGGCTGCTTGCTGCATTTAAATATACCGGAACTGTCGGTTTTTTAATTTATGTTGCGGATGCTTTCGGTTACCTGGCCAGTGTAAGTGTTTTATTGGCAAAAACGATATTCAGCATAGAAATCAAGTGGCTTGATTTCTATACTTCTCTTGTTTTATGGGCTGCTTTAATAGGTTCATTTTGTACCTTATTTTCAATTTTTTATTTTCATAAGAAAAAGGGATCAACACTGAGCATCAAAACTTCTGGAACAGGTTATGATTCCTTTGGCAACATTAAAGAAATACGACAGAATGTAACACCTGATTAAAATGGACGCATGAAAAATATAATCTTTATTGCGGTAATCACTATAATCTGTTTTTCCTGCACCAGTCCAATCGTTAATTCAATTGTTGAAACGGATAGTGTAGTTATTGAGTTTGCCATACCTGAGCCCGGTGCTGTTTCAAAAACGGTAGCCACAACGAATAGCGCAGCTATACACCGCCTCATCGGTTTCGTAGATTCAAAAGAAGTTCAGGCAATGCCTTGCGTTTATAAAGGGAAAGTATTTTTTTTTCAGCAGGGTAATAAATTATTGGAGGCACAATTCGCGGATGCTGAGGATTGCCGGTATTTTTCATTCACACTTGATGGTGTTTTACATCATACCAGGATGAATCATGAAGCAGTTGATTTTTTTAAAAGCCTGGAGGAAGGGAAGAATTATTATTAATCTCTTTTGGAATCCAATGTAAATCCAATGGTTGTTCCTACTTCAACAGAGCTGCGAACATGAATAGTTTGCCCATGTGCTTCAATAATATGTTTGCTGATTGCTAATCCTAATCCGGAACCCGTAACATCATGACTGCGCCCTTCTTCTGTACGGTAGAAACGTTCAAAAACGCGTTCCAGGTGTTTTTCAGGAATTCCGATTCCATTATCACTAATTTCAACAAGTATCCGTTGTTCATCTAATGGGTACATGCTTGCGACAATATGCCCATCTATTTTGCCGTACTTAATGGAATTGTCGACCAGGTTAATAATCACCTGCCTTATTTTTTCCTTGTCGGCAAAAACGGTTAATGGGGATTCACACCCTTTCTTTATAGAGAAGATTATCTGTTTTTCTCTGGATTTTATAGACAAACTATCATAAACTTGTTTTACCAGTTCTTGTATAATAAAATTCTGTTTATGCAATACCTGTTCACCGCGCTCAAGTCTTGATATTTCATCCAGGTCATTCAGCAGGTTTAGTAAACGCGTTACATTACTGGAAGCATTATTGAGAAAACGTTTTAATGTCTCTGGTTCCAGCATGGCACCATCACGCAGCGTGTCGATATACCCCTGGATGGCGAATACCGGGGTTTTAAATTCATGAGAAAGATTTTGAAGAAACTCTTTTCTGAATTCTTCATTTTTTCGTAATAAATCAATTTCCAAACTTCGTTCAACAGCCCATGCCTGTACATCTTCACTTACTTCCTCAATACTTTTTTGCGGTAAAATGTATTTATAATACATCTCTTCTCTTTTACTGGCTTTAGTTTGGTATATGAATTTGTAAATCAATTTTATTTTACGATAAATAAAACGTTGCAGCGTAAACGAAATTAAAAGGTAGCTACCTGCAAAAATGATGACCAGTGAAATAGAAGATATCATCCAGCTTCTTTCAAGAAACCAGATGCCTGCAGCAATGGGTATGGAAATAATAATTGAAGTAAAGGCTGAAAGTTGACGTGGGGTAAAAGTCTTTGCATTAAACATGTATCAAACCAATTTAGTATAGCGGGTAATTATCTTTAGAATGAAACTATTACATTTTCAGTTATAATTCTTCCTTTAACCGAAGTGTAAATTGCAGCTGAAGTGATAAAAGTCTTTACCGGTTCCATTATAAATATACTTTGTATATTAAATGGTTTTAGATCATTGAATGTTGTTTTTTTGGAGGGTATTTAAATCTGCAGCATACTCAGGTTCCTTTTAGATCGTCAGGATCTTCTTCACCAGATTTTTTTTTGGGTTTGGGATAATCAAGATTAATTTTCTTTTCCAGTTGTTTCCTGTCCCTGCGGTTATAATAAATTATAATAACCAACAAGGTCAGTAACACAACGCCTGCTATTAAAATAATATACCAATTGACTTCCATTGCGAAGAATTATGAAATGCTCGATCAAAGAAAATGATAAATTAAGTCTACATTTCAAATTTATAACCAACACCCTTAACTGTAGTGATGCAATCGATTCCCAATTTTTGCCTTATTTTTCGAACATGTACGTCAATAGTTCGGTCACCCACAATTACATCGGCTCCCCAAACCTGGCTTAAAATTTCATTGCGTAAAAAAACACGTCCTGGTCTTGATGCCAGGAGATATAAAAGTTCAAATTCTTTTTTTGCGAGAATGATTTCCTTTCCATTATGAATCACCAGGAACTTCTGTGGATCGATCACCAGGTTTTCCAATTCTAATATTTTCTCGCCCGATTCCGGTATGCGCCTGAATAATGCATTTACGCGGCTTGTAAAGACTTTCGGGCTCACTGGTTTACTAATATAATCATCGGCACCAGTCTCTAAAACTTTTACTTGTGTTCCATCATCATTTAAGGCGGTCAGAAAAAGGATCAGTGTATCTTTAAACTGGGGTAGCTTCCTCAGGCGTTCACAAACTTCAATGCCTGTTTTTTTGGGCATCATAACATCCAGGACAATTAATTGGGGCTGGTGGATTCTAGCTTTTTCAAGTGCATCATCCCCGTCCTTAGCTGTAAAAACGGAATACCCTGCAGAAATAAGATTATACTTAAGAATCTCTAAAATATCCGGTTCATCATCAGCAATCAACACTTTTCGTGCATTGGGTTCCATGAAGTGATCAAATTTCGGCAAACCTACAATAATTGAAGGCATACCTTCATAAAACAGATCTCCTTAACCAATACTTAATAATTAAATAATATAGTGGCAGGTTTATCGTTTTATAATTTTTAACATTTAAAAACCAGCTTAATAGCCTGTAAATTGTTCTATAAATAAGAATTTAATCCTTTATCACCCAATATAAACTGTGGGGCATTAATTTTGTTTCACTAATCATTATGAGATCAACCCCTTTTTTCATTCTTTTTCTGTTTGTAGCGTGCAGCATGGATCTTTATGCCCAGGGTGACAGCAATATTTATAGAAATCTGAATCCGGAATTCAGGCGGCAGTTAAATCACGATTACATTGATAAGGAGCAAAAGGCCTTTGCGGATAATAAAACATCTTCCCAAATTTCAACAACCAGGGAGGTCGAATTTTATATTCACCAATCCATTCAGAATAAGGTAGATGAAATCCAGTTTAATATAGAAAAAGACACCATCCTTGATCACCGGTTAAAAGTTCAGTATTTACACGGGCTGGCAAATGTGCTGAAATATATCAACAACAACCGGCGCAGTTCAACCTACGCTGCTTCTTATATTCCTGCAACTATTTCATCCTATGAAAAATTAATAGAGGCGGACAGGTCTCAAAACAATATTGAAACAACTATAGCTGAATTACCTTATGAAGTAGGTAATGCAGTAATGAAGGCAAATATTTTTGAACAAAGTATAGGATATAATGATAGCCGCTACACGCTGATAAAAAAATATGTAAATATTTACCCGGAAAAAACGCTGCAGACTTTATCGGAAAATCCAGGTATTCCCTTCCTGGATAGCCTTGTTAAAGTTGCGGCATATTATAATCCCCGCCAGTTATACGATTATGCAGCGGCCAATAATCGATTGGGTTTTGCCATTCGTAAAGTGGATGATCCTTTGGTGAAGACGGTAAGTAAAATGGCAACCAGCGGAGGCAGTGGTCAGTTATATTTCCCTTTTTTGGATAATATTATTTCTGGAAAATTGAGTTTTAAAGATATCGATGAAGTAAAGAATGATGAGGTAAAATATTTTCAATTGTTGGTAAAAACACATATTGACTATGTAAACAGGCAGCTCAATGGTGAACCCATCCAGGAATCTACATCGATTATGGAAATGATGCAGAAAAAGGCCATCAGTTCTTTTGTAAATGTGATCAACGGGCTGCATAATTCTCCGGATGCTGTCCGCTTCAGGATTTTACAACCATTAAGTGCACAGGAATTATATTATGTAGCCGTGTTGAGCGATGGTATTATTTATACTTCCAGTTATACTAACGGGGTATACCCATTAATTATGAGCCGGATAGGGCAGCGCGGAGATTCATTGCTAATGACCGTGAAATTCGATAAGTACCGCAAGTTTATTAAGATTGCTGCGGGATATAATACCTTGAGTAATTTTTTAGCCTCTTTTAAATACCAGGATGATGCGGCTAAACTGATGCAGGCTTTTGTGGGTGGCCTGGAAAAAAGCAACGGACTGGAAGATGGTGTGGATGTGGCAGATAGTTATGCCAGTATCGCTGAAAGTATCAAACCATTGGCTGAAGAAATGATCAATAATATCCAAATCAATTACCAGCGTAATGTGGGTCAGAATAATAAAAGAGGTATGGTCATTTATAACTTGCTTGACAAACTATTTCAATCCGCAGATTCAACTAATAATATAAACCTCTCAACCGAATTAGGCATACCACCTGTTTATAATGTAAACTTTAAAACTTTGACTAATGCTGAGGATAAAGTAGTGATGCAGGTTTTCTTTTATGGGGATGAGGACGGGCAGAATATCTTCCAGGGATTTCTAAGACAATTTAATAATGCTAATTGGAAAACTTCGCATACGGAGAAATGGGTTTACATTCAGTCTTTAAAAGGTAAATCAGTTATGATTTTTGCCAATAAGCCTTTGCCTGAAGAAACCGGGGAAGATGAAAAAGCCCAGCGGGAATTGGAAGCTTACCTGGCAAAAAATAACCTGATGCCAACGGTTGTAATTCACAGGGGACACAGTTATTATGCTAATTATACCATCAACCAGATTTTACCATCAGCGCGGATTGTTTTTATGGGATCATGTGGCGGATATCATTTAATACACGACATTCTGCAAAATGCACCGGATGCACATATCATAGCTTCTAAACAAATAGGTAAAACCCGCATTAACCAACCGTTTTTTAATTTATTGATGGAAAAGTTGCGTAACGGTCAAAATATCGACTGGATTCCTTTTTGGAAGGAGTTAAATAAAACAGTAACAGTTGAAGGTTTAGAAGACTATATTCCTCCATATAAAAACCTCGGTGCTATCTTTATTAAGGCTTATAAAACTGCCATGGATACCGAACAAATTCTGTGATAAAAAATTAAAAGTTGTTCTGTTTACATTTGTGATTAACAATAATGTTTTCTAAATCGTGGCGGATCCTGCAATAAAAAAGTCATTCGATATTAACCTTCTGCGCAGGGTTTTTAAATTTGCCCGCCCGTATAAAAAACAATTTATCATATCTGTTGTGCTTGCTATTGTGTTAGCCGCATTTACCCCGGTTCGTCCATATCTGATTCAACAAACGGTTGATAAATACATTACTTACAAATGGATGGATATGGTAATCTGGATTACGGTGATCCAGGTCGTTTTTCTTTTAGTTGAAACAGCCTTGCGGTTTTATTTTTCTTTTATTACCTCTTGGCTCGGTCAGCATGTAGTTAAGGATATGAGGGTTTCAGTGTATAAAAAAATATTATCACTCAATCTCCGGCAATTTGATAAAACGCCTATTGGTACTTTAACCACTCGCACCGTTGATGATAATGAACGCATCAATGATGTTTTTTCAGATGGATTAATATCCATCATCGCTGATTTTCTTTCTATTATTTGCGTATTGGGTGTGATGTTCTGGATGGATTGGCGTCTGACACTTATTTGCCTGGTGCCTTTTCCTTTAATATTGATTGCCACATATTATTTTAAGGAAAGTGTAAACAGGTCCTTTCACCGCGTACGCAATGCCGTTAGTCATCTCAATGCCTTTGTTCAGGAGCACCTTACCGGAATGGCAATAATCCAGGCATTTGCGGCGGAAAAAAGGGAATATGATAAATTTAAACAAATCAATAAAGAGCACCGCGATGCTAATATCAAGGCAATTTTTGCTTACTCCGTTTTTTTCCCGGTTGTGGAGATCGTTCTTGCTACATCAGTAGGATTAATTGTTTGGTGGGGCGCCGGGCAAAGAGTGAATGCAGGGGTATTGGTGGCTTTTATTCAATTTCTGAATCTCATTTTCAGGCCTTTGAGAGTTATAGCAGACAAATTTAATGTTATACAGATGGGAATGATAGCTGCAGAGCGGGTTTTTAAGGTTTTGGATAATGAGGATATCACCCAAACAAATGGGCTATATGCACCCGGCAAAGTGAAAGGAATGGTAGAATTCAGGAATGTAACTTTTGGCTATTTGCCAGACCAGGAAGTATTAAAGAATATCAGTTTTACCTTGAATGCCGGTGATACTGTGGCCATAGTTGGACATACCGGTAGCGGAAAAACAACAATCATCAGTTTGCTTAACAGGTTATACCAGGTTAATAGAGGTGAGATCCTAATAGATAAAGTCAACATCAATGATTACCAGTTAGATAAATTAAGAGAAAGTGTTGGCGTGGTTTTGCAGGATGTGTTCCTGTTTTCAGGATCTATTCTGGATAATATTACCCTGCGTCATCCGGGAATATCAAAAGAGCAGGTTATCCAGGCAGCCAAACTTATGGGTATGCATGCATTTATTATGCAATTACCAGGCGGCTATGATTATAATGTAAGGGAAAGAGGCGCCACCTTATCCCTTGGTCAACGGCAACTTTTATCTTTTATCCGGGCACTTTTATATAATCCTGCTATATTAATTTTGGATGAAGCCACATCATCCATTGATACCGAAAGTGAACAAATGATTCAACAGGCCATTGACAAATTAATCGTCAACAGAACATCCATTGTCATAGCACACCGCTTATCTACTATTCGCAAAGCAAATCAAATTATTGTGTTGGATAAAGGTGAATTAAAAGAGGTTGGTACGCATGATGAACTGTTGGCCAACGGTGGATTTTACAGTAAATTACATGAGATGCAATTTGAAAAAAAAGTTATTTCTTTAGCTTAATCATGAACCAGAAAATACATATCACTTAACTGATGGATGCTCATTATGAAAAAGCAGAAACGGACCTTTTAAAAGAGGCCTTAAAACGTACACCTGCAGAACGGTTTTTTATAATGACTAAACTAATGAAGATTGGGATCATGTTAAAAAATGCGAAGATCAGCCCCTACAATCCGATGAAGTCTCAATCAAAATAATATGGATGTTTTCGATGAAGAATTATTGAAATTTTGGAGAAGCCTTGAAGAACATCAGGTTGTTTATATTATGGTAAGTGGTGTAGACACTAATTTAAACGGATACCAGCGAAGCACAGAGGATATCGATATTTGGATTGAAGACACACTTGAAAATAGAAAGAAATTAAGATCCGCATTATTTGTATATGGTATGGGTGATTATCAGATCATTGAGCAAATGCAATTTTTACCCGGGTGGACGGATTTTAATTTGAAAAATGGTACCAGGCTGGATATTATGACTTCAATGAAAGGATTAGAAAACTTTACAATTCTGGATTGCCTCGCAGTATCTCAAATTGCCGAAATAGATGGCGTCAAAATTCCATTTTTACACATCAACCAACTGATTACAAATTAAAGAGCTGTAAACCTCCCTAAAGATCAGCTCGATCTTATTTACCTCGAAAAAATAAAAGATTTAAACAAAGAAGATTCAGCCTATTAGTTGTACAATTATTGCGGTTTTTCATCCATGCCTCCTTATCTTTGCGCCAAATTTGAGGAACGGTATGGCTTCAACACGAGTAAAATGCTTATTGGTATTGGTTTTCAGCTTATTTACCTGGTCGGTTTTCAATCCCATAATGTCTCAGCAAAATGACCTCGGCGATACCCTTCCCGGCACAACCGCTGATTTTGAAGTTGAACATGCTGATGCCAAATTTGATCCAGCCAAAACCATCATGGATCACATCAAAGACGGACATGAATTTCACTTTTTTACTGTTGGCGATTTTCACGCCACTATTCCTTTACCGGTAATCTTATTTTCTCCGCAAAGGGGCCTTGATGTTTTTATGTCTTCTAAATTTCATCATGGTGAGGATGCTTATAAAGGATACCGCCAGCAGGGGAGTAGTATCGTTCCAGTTTTAGAAGATGGGCGTACATTAGATTCTTCAGTACAGGTATATGATTTTTCATTAACGCGTAACGTGGTGCAGATGATACTTGCACTAACGTTATTGGTTTGGTTGTTAACCAGCATAGCTAAAAAATATAAAGAAGGCCAGGGCACTACATCTGCGCCTAAAGGTTGGCAGAACGCCATTGAACCGCTAATTACTTTTGTTAGAGATGAAGTTGCAAAACCAAACCTGGGTAGAAAATACAAAAAATACCTGCCTTATTTATTAACCATATTCTTTTTTATCATCATAAACAGCTTTGCCGGTTTATTGCCTGGTTCAGCCAACGTAACCGGCAACATCGCTTTTACTTTAGTATTGGGTGTTATTTCATTTATTGTTACCATGTTAAGTACCAACAAACATTTCTGGGCACATATTTTTTGGCCACCCGTTCCACATGCCATTAAGGTTATTTTGATTCCTGTTGAAATACTCGGTGTGTTTACAAAGCCTTTTGCATTGATCGTGCGTTTGTTTGCAAATATGGTTGCAGGGCATATTATCATTTTAAGTTTTATATCATTGATTTTTATTTTTGGGGCAATGAACAGTATAGCCGGTTGGGGTTTTTCTCCATTCTCTATTTTATTTACTGTATTTATTTACCTGATAGAGATCTTGATTGTATTTATACAGGCATTTATTTTCACAAACCTGACAGCTATTTTTATCGGGCAGGCTTTTGAAGGTGGGCATGATGATGTTGATCATCACCATGAGCCTGTGGTAATTTAGACTAAACGCTTTTTTAATTATAAAAAACAAGTATCATGGATTTAATGACAATTTTGCTGCAGGCAGCACCTGATTTTGAAAGAGGCTTCTCACACATGGGTGGTGCAATCGGTGCTGGTTTGGCAGCAGTTGGTGCTGGTATTGGCATCGGCCAGATTGGTAAAGGTGCTGTTGAAGCCATTGCCCGTCAACCGGAAGCATCGAATGACATTCGTGCAAACATGATCCTGACTGCTGCATTCGTTGAGGGTGTTGCCCTTTTCGCAGTAATCGCAGGTTTATTGGCTGTATTGAAATAATACGCTGCACGTAAAAAAATTACTGCATTCAACGCACAGGGCCACGGGTGCAGTAATTAAATTTTAATTGAAAAGTTGAATGGGTTGTTTAGCTGAATGGTTGAAAAGTTGATTGGTGTTAGGAATTAGGATATTGGGAATTTGGAATTAGTGTTGATGTCCCGAATTATAAGAATTGTCAAATTATCAAATTATCAAATTGACTAATTATTAGTTTATGGAACTGTTATTACCATCGTTGGGTTTAATATTCTGGACCTTACTGGCGTTCATCATTGTTTTCCTGGTATTGAAAAAATTTGCCTGGAAACCGATATTGAATTCTTTGGATGAACGTGAAAAGGGCATTGCTGATTCTTTGTCGACTGCTGAAAGAGTGCGTGCAGAAATGACCCAGTTGCAAAATGAGAATGAAATTTTACTGGCTCAGGCCCGCGAAGAAAGAGGCGCTATGCTTAAAGAAGCCCGTGAGATAAAAGAAAAGATTATTACTGATGCTAAAGAGCAGGCAAAAGTAGAAGCGTCCAAGATCATCAATGAAGCGCAACTTGCCATTCAAACGCAAAAGATGGCAGCTATTACTGATGTAAAGAACCAGATCGGTAAAATGGTGATCGAGGTTAGTGAGAAAATATTGAAAAGAGAATTGCAGGATAAGCCGGCCCAGGAGAAACATATAGCGCAATTGGTTGAAGGCGTTAAATTAAATTAATTAAATATTAGCGGAGAGTAATATGCTAAATCCCAGATTAGCGGCGCGGTACGCAAAGTCCATTCTAGATCTTTCCATTGAACAAAAATCAATGGAGCAGGTGTATGGAGATATGGAATTGATTGCAAAGATTTCAAAAAGCAATCCAGATTTTGTAAGCATGCTGAAGAGCCCGGTTATACATGCTGATATGAAGATTAAAGCCCTTGATGCAATATTAAAGAAACAGGTATCGGAGCTTACCGTACTGTTTTATAAGTTACTGGTAAAAAAAGAAAGAGAATCTGTATTACCAGAAATTGCCAAAGCTTTTATAGAACAGTACAAAGTTTTCAATAATATTCATGTGGTTAACCTCACTACTGCGGTTGCTTTGAGTGATGAGCTGATTGAATCTATACTTGAACAAATCAGGGCTACCACCGATATGCAGAAAATTGAATTGCAAACTAAAGTGGATGAATCATTGATCGGTGGATTTATTTTGCAGATTGGAGATAAAATGGTGGAAGGAAGTGTTTCATATGACCTGAAGCAGATTGCCCGCCAGTTTGAGAATAATGATTTTATTTATAAGATCCGTTAATAAGTGATCAATAGAAAACAGAACGTTGAAGCGTGCGACGCAACTAAAGCTTAATAGTTTTAATTGTGCCGGGCTCAAAAAAATAAAAAAGCTTCTTACCCTGGAGGCTTCAAATAAAGAAAAAGTAAAACCTCTGAGGGGATGAGGAATAAAAGAATTAATTATGGTAGAAATAAAACCTGATGAAATAAGTGCGATACTGCGTGAGCAGTTAAGCAACTTTAACGCCGGCGCTGACCTGGAAGAAGTGGGCACTGTATTACAGGTGGGTGATGGTATTGCCCGTGTTTATGGATTGGGCAATGTGCGATACGGTGAATTGGTTGAATTTGATAATGGCGTAAGAGCTATTGCATTGAATCTTGAAGAAGATAATGTAGGTGTGGTACTCATGGGTGATACTGGTGATATTCATGAAGGTTCTAAAGTGCGCCGTACCGGCCAGATTGCTTCTATCAAAGTAGGCGAAGGAATGGTTGGCCGCGTAGTAAATACCCTTGGTGAACCCATTGATGGTAAAGGACCGATTACTGGTGAACGTTATGAAATGCCATTGGAAAGAAAAGCTCCTGGTGTAATTTTCCGTGAGCCGGTTAAAGAGCCATTGCAAACTGGTATCAAAGCAATTGATGCGATGATCCCGATTGGTCGTGGTCAAAGAGAATTGGTGATCGGTGACAGGCAGACTGGTAAAACAGCCATTTGTATCGATACGATCATTAACCAAAAAGAATTTTTTGATGCGGGCAAACCCGTTTATTGTATATATGTAGCGATTGGTCAAAAAGCATCTACCATTGCAGGTGTAATGCAGACTTTAGCGGATGCTGGAGCTTTGGATTATACAACGATTGTTGCCGCTTCTGCATCTGATCCCGCTCCTTTACAATTCTATGCTCCATTTGCCGGTGCGGCCATTGGTGAATTTTTCCGCGATACCGGCAGGCCGGCATTGATCATTTATGATGATCTTTCAAAACAAGCTGTTGCTTACCGTGAGGTTTCATTGTTACTTCGTCGCCCTCCGGGTCGTGAAGCTTATCCTGGTGATGTATTCTATTTGCATAGCCGTTTATTGGAAAGAGCCGCTAAAGTGATCAACAATGATGAATTGGTAAAAGGAATGAATGATTTACCCGAATCTATCAGGCACCTGGTAAAAGGTGGTGGATCATTAACAGCTTTACCTATTATTGAAACACAGGCAGGTGACGTATCTGCTTATATTCCTACAAACGTAATTTCTATTACGGACGGACAGATATTTTTGGAGAACAACTTGTTCCTGGCTGGTATTCGTCCGGCGATCAACGTAGGTATTTCAGTTAGTCGTGTGGGTGGTAATGCACAGATTAAATCCATGAAGAAGGTGGCTGGTACATTAAAACTTGACCAGGCATTATACCGCGAGTTAGAGGCATTCTCTAAATTTGGTGGAGACCTGGATGCAGCTACCAAATCAGTAATTGATAAAGGAGCCCGTAACGTAGAGATCCTGAAGCAACCGCAGTACTCACCCATGCCGGTTGAAAAGCAAGTGGCGATTATTTACCTGGGTACACAAGGGTTGATCAAAAATGTTGCAGTAAGTAAAGTGAAGGCGTTTGAAGAACATTTTTTACATGAGATGGAAGTTAAACTACCAGAGGTTTTAGTCGAATTCAAGAAAGGTAACTTGCCGGAAGATGGATTGAAGAAAATGGTAGAAATGGCCAATACACTGATTCCACAGTATAAAGCATAATACATATCATGGCACTTTATTGTAAGAGGCAACCAGGAATGGTTGCCTCTTTTTTTATTGATTAAATATATATCGGTAATGCAACAGCGAGAATTTTAATGGGTATTTCCGAAGTATAATTACTGTTGCGTAAACCAGTATGGGACTATATCTTGTGAGTCTATCCTGATCCTAACGCTAAAAACCCTTTGAAAACTAAATGATCCAATTATGAGAAATGTTTACGCTCCGCAGCTTAATAATTTTCCTTTTTAATATCGCCTGTTTAATGATTGGTCTTGCCATGCATTCCTGTCATTGATGTCAAAATAAAAAAATTGATCATTTAGTTAATGTAAAACCAGATAATTATAATCAGTCAAAAAACCAATACCTGGCGCAAGCCGAAATGAAAACCAAAATATCCAGATTCTAAAAAAACCAAAAAACCAATTTCCAATCCTTTGAATGCCAATGATCCCAATCCATGAAAAAACCAGTTTCAGTTTAATTAGAAAATGAACCGTTTTTAATCTTTTACCCCTAAAAGTTTTAAACTTACCCTGAAAGGAACAGCTTTATAGACGATTTGTACCCTAGTAGTCTGATTAACATGAAACAATGAAGAGCCCCGGTTTTTACCGGGGCTCTGTTTTTTTATACAGGATTAAAAAAATGCTCAAATCCCCGCCGCCTGGCGGGGTTTTTTTTGGTAATCATTTTATTCATAGGAGTTTTCCTAAATAATTAACGGTTAATCTGTTGAGACTTTTTACGGAAAAGGGTTAGAAAAAATACGAGGGTTTTTTCTAAAATTTCCGTAAAAACACTTGCATATACAAAAACCCTTATCTATTTTGTGCAGGATTTACTTATTCAACTGAGAAAATCATAACAGAACCCAACCCTTAAGAAAACTAACAATCCCGGCTATGAGAAAATTATTCATTTCTCTCTCTTGTAAAACAAAAGGCATTTTAGCTGCCAGCCTCTTCCACCAAAGAGTTATTTCATTCCAGTTTTCCGGTATGCCCCGGTTATTGGTTTTCTTTTCCAATTTATTTTCCATTCGCAATCTGGTATCCTTCCAAAAATTAATTAATCCTAAACCCTTACTTATGAAGAAGTTTTTTACCCTGATTGCTTGTGTAACATTTTTTTCCTGTGTTGTAATGGCGCAGTTCACCCAGGACTTTGAAGGAAGTTATTCCTCATTAACCGGCAATTGCTGGGATTTTTTAAATGTAGAAAAAACCACTGAGGCAGATGAAGTGATCACTGGTACCGGGAGTTTATACAGTAATCCACCTACAAGCGGTTCTTCAACCCGTGACATTACTTCTCCGGTTTTGAATGTGCAATCGTCTTTAACCATTTCTTTTAACTATAAAATGGGTTCAAATTTAAATTCCAATGCTACACGCAGTATAACCGTAGGTTTATTGAGGCCTAATGGCACGATGATTACATTGCAAACCATTCAACTTAATCAGGCTTCGGGTACTACAGTATATAACTTTAATGAAACATTCGCTATAGCCACACCGGGTTTATATCGGTTAGCCATTTTAATGGGAGGCTCCACCGGAAACGGTAATTCGCGTTTGATCTTTGATGATTTATATGTAAGCTCCAGTCCGCAATATGGCCCTGTAAGTAATTGTAACAGCGCCCCGGTCGCAGTTAATGATTCGTTTACCGGTTTCCCTGGTGAAGTAATTGTAGGAAACCTGGTATTGAACGACAGTGAACCAAATGGAGAAGCGATTACGCCTTCTATTATAACTCCTTCACCCGATGGTACGGTGATCATGAATACTGATGGAAGTTTTTCATTTACACCTTATGTTGGTTTTACAGGAACAAGTACAACTTTTACATACCGTTTAAGTGATGCAGGTTTTCCTGTGGCTTATTCTAATGTAGCTACAGTGACTATAACTATTTCCATTCCCATTATACTACCTGTAACATTGCACTCTTTTGAAGTTGTTTATCATAATCCCAATGTAGATTTGAACTGGGTAAGTGAGGAAGAAATAAACTTCAGCCATTATGAAATTGAACGTAGTATCGATGGCGATCATTACAATAAACTAGCTGTTATTTTAGGATCCGCCGGTTCTGCATCTGAAAAAAATTATAACTATTCCGATAAAGAAACTAAACATCTAAAAGGAACCATTTATTATCGGTTAATAGCTGTTGACAGAAATGGGAAGATGACCCATTCAACGGTTCGTACGGTGTGGATTGGCCAGATAACGAATCTTGTTATCAGCACCTACCCCAACCCGGTAGTGAATTCAGTAAAAATTATTTTACCAGCTGAATGGACTTCAAGGAACGTTAACATAGACGTGTATAATCAGGCGGGGCAAAAAATTAAAAATATAAACCAGGTTTCACAAAGTCAGTATGTTGAAATGAGTTTAGCAGAATTGGCAAATGGTATATACATTATTAAAGCTGTATCAGGTAATGAAACAGCTGTTCAAAAAATATTGAAAAATTAATAATAAAGGGGTTTAGCATTGAAGCCGGTTCCAAAAGGACCGGCCTTTTTGTTTTAAAGACAGAAAAATGAAAACAATAATTTGGTTTATATCATAAACTACTTTACGTTTGTATTTCAATTGACTTTTATGTCCCGCTTTTTATTCATACTGCTTTTAACTGCTTGCCAACTGACAGCTCATGGACAACTGACTATTTCAGGTAAAGTGATGGATAAAAAATCCGTATTAGCTGGCGTTAGTATTGTTTTGGTAGATACTTATGATGGAGCCACTTCAGATTCTTCGGGTCATTTCTCATTTACCACCACTGAAAAGGGGGATATCAAAATATCGGCTACTGCTATCGGTTATAAACCATTTGTACAGGACATCCCGCTCGGTACTGAAAATATTCAATTGGACATTCTCTTAAAAGAAGAAATCACTGAATTAAAAGCGGTGGTGATCTCTGCAGGTAGTTTTGAAGCAAGTGACAGCAAACGGGGAACGGTTCTTAATTCCATAGATATAGCCACTACCGCCAGTGCGAATGCGGATGTGACCGCCGCTTTAAAAACGCTGCCGGGCGCACAACAGGTTGGGGAGAGTGAGGGATTGTTTGTAAGAGGAGGTACGGCAGGTGAAACAAAAACTTTTATTGATGGTACGCTGGTGAATAATTTCTTTTTTAGCAGCGTGCCCAATGTTTCGCAGCGCGGAAGATTTTCGCCTTTCATTTTTAAAGGAACCGTTTTCAGCGCTGGCGGATATTCAGCTTTGTATGGCCAGGCGCTTTCATCTGCTGTTATTTTAGAAAGTATAGACCTGCCGGAGCAAAGTTCAGGAGCACTTGGCATATCCGTCATTGGAGCTTCCGCGGGATTTCAGCATTTGGCGAAAGACAAAAAATCTTCCTGGGGCATTAACTATGGGTACACCAATTTGTGGTTGGCATTTAAAGCCATCAAACAAAAACAAACTTTTTTTAAAGACCCTGAATACCATTCTGCGGATGCAAATTTCAGAATAAAAACATCCGCTACGGGTATCATAAAATACTATGGGTATTTAAGTGCCAATAAATTAGGATTTCGAACACCCAGTATAGATACCCCTGGTTATAAAGATGTTTTTACTTTATCTAATCTCAATATTTACCATAATCTTTCTTACAAGGAAATTATCGGAGGATGGAAAATGAACGCAGGATTTTCATTTACCAATAACCGGGATAAAATTGAGGGTGCATTGGAAAATGAAAATGAACAAAAAGTTTCTTTGGCGAACCTGGAAACGAAAAACTTTCAGTTAGACAGTAAAGGTCTTTATGCAAATGCTAAATTGGTGCTGGAAAAAAAACTGGCGGGCCTCAGCGCTTTTCGTTTTGGAACAGAATATAATTTTAGCAGTGAAAATCCTGATTATACATTGTTTACCGGTGAAAAAATAGCCGGTGAAATAAAACAAAACCTGGTGGCGGCATTTGCGGAAACGGATATCTATTTAACCAATAACCTGGCGGCTAAATTAGGGGTGAGAAGTGAACACTCATCACTGATCAGTAAATTAAATTGGGCACCCAGAATTTCACTGGCTTATAAATTAGGAGAACAGAGCCAGGCGTCATTAGCTTATGGCATTTTTTACCAAAGCCCTGAAAGCCGCTATTTACCTGCTATTTCAGACCTGGAGTTCACAAAGGCTACACATTATATAGCTCAGTATCAAAAGATGGGTAATAGCCGGACCTTCCGTACTGAAATCTTTTATAAAAAGTATGATCATTTGTTAAAAACAACGGTAAAGGACAACCGGGAAATAGTCAGCAGCAATAATGGAAATGGCGATGCAAAAGGAATTGAAGTTTTTTGGCGGGATCGTAAAAGCATCAAAGGGGTTGACTATTGGTTTTCTTATTCTTATTTAGATACAAAAAGAGATTTTTTGAATTATCCTTATGCGCTGCAACCTTCTTTTGCAGCGAATCATACGGCATCACTGGTGATTAAAAAATTTGTGAGCAAGTTTAAATCTATGTTCAATGCTTCCTATACCTATTCAACAGGGAGGCCTTATTACAATATTCGTTATGACGATGCTGCAGATAAATTTGCGATTTATGACCAGGGCAAAACTATTGATTATAATAGTTTGAGTTTGAGTATAAACTATTTGCCCAATATTTTTGAAAAAGGCGCTGCAAGAAATACAGTCTTTGTTTTTTCTATCACCAATGTATTTGGGAGCAACCAGGTATTTGGATATCAATATTCATTTGATGGTCATCGGAAGGAAGCAATCGTACCACCTTCAAAACGTTTTATTTTTTTAGGAGCATTCATTAGTCTGGGTGTGGATAGAACACAAGACATTATTAATTCAAATTTATAAATTAAAAAAAATGGAGAACAAAATTACACCAGCGGGTAAGGATTCCCAGTTATGGGAAATAGCTCACCAGCGGGCATCTTTTAAAAGACATTTGGTTACCTATCTCATTATGTCAGTTTTCTTTTGGGTAGTTTGGTATTTCTCCGGTGGGTATGAATTTAATTCATTTCCCTGGCCAGTGTGGCCCATGTTAGGGTGGGGAATAGGGGTAGCCTTTCACTATGTAAATGCATATGTGATACCTAAGAGCAATGCAACAGAAAGAGAGTATGAGAAATTAGTTAAAGAACAACAAACAAAATAAAATAATCAATCATGAAAAAATTAATTGCCGGTATAGTATTGTGCCTTTGTACAATGTTAACCTTTGCTCAAAATGAAAAGTTTGTAAAAGCCATGGAGCCTAAAGTCGCGGCTTTGGATACAACAAGGAATATAAACGGGTTGAAAGAATTAGCCAATGGATTTGAAAGAATTGCCATTGCAGAAAAAACTGAATGGCTGCCATATTATTATGCAGCTTTAGCTACAGTAAATATGGGTTATGGTATGATGGATAACGTAATGAGTGGAGATCCATCTAAGATTGACCCTGTTACAGATAAGGCGGAAGCATTGTTAATGCAGGCAGAAGCTTTGAGTAAAAATAATTCGGAGATATATGTTGTGAAAAAAATGATCAATAGTCTTCGCATGATTGTGGATCCGCAAAATCGTTTCATGCTATACGGGCCTGTGGCGCAGCAAGCATTAGAAACAGCAAAACAATTGAACCCTGAAAACCCAAGGGTTTATTTGCTGGAAGGCCAGGATAAATTTTTTACACCGGAACAATTTGGTGGAAGTAAAACAGAAGCGAAAAAATTATTTGAAACCGCTTCTCTAAAATATGAGGCATCTAAACCAGCTTCTAATATTGACCCGGCCTGGGGTAAAGGCGTGTTGCAATATTTTATGGCACAAGTGAATAAATAATTTTGAAGGAATTACGTATGCAAGATAACTTATCACCACAACAAAGTTTAGCGCTAATTCAATCTATGATTGTTAAGGCAAAATCTGATTTGAACCAAAACCGCATATATTTTTTATTATGGGGGTGGATAACATTTACCGCTATCCTGGTTCAATTTTTCTTAAAAGTGGCAATGAACTACCCGCAGCATTATTTAGTTTGGTTAATTACCATACCTGCTGTTATCATTACTATTTTTTATGCAAAAAAGCAACAAAAAGAGGATCATCATCGTACATATATAGGAGATAGTATGGGTTTTTTGTGGATGGGTATCGGGATTAGTTTTTTTATCCTGGTTTTTATTATTTCAAACTCAATAGGTTGGTTACATGCATGGCCTTTTATGATATTGATGTATGGCCTGGGAACTTTCGTGTCAGGTAAAATCCTGCAGTTCAGGCCGCTGGTGGTAGGTGGAATAATCAACTGGGTGCTTGCCTGCGCCTGTACTTTTTTCACTTACGATTACCAGATATTATTCGCTGCTGCGGCTATACTAACCAGTTATATAATTCCGGGTCATCTTTTAAGAAATAATAATAAATAATATGGACCAAAAACCAATGACTGAAAAAGAAAGTCTTGAAGTTATTCAGCAAATGATCTTTGCAGCAAAAGTTGAACAAAAAGATGATGGGAAAGGCTGGATCGTTTGGGGGTGGTTGATTTTTGTAGCTTCGGTATTTACAGTTTTAAATATCAGCTTTGAATGGCAAACAAGTACCTTCTTTTTCTGGAATATGTTTGGCAGCATCACAATCATTTTCTTTATTATTCAATTTGTCGTTTATTTATTTGGCAAAAGATCAAGTCGCGTTAAAACATATACAAAGGATCTGTTTGATAAATTAAATTTCGGTTTTTTCTTATCCCTGATGCTGATTATTCTATCAATCAATTTGGGTGTGCCACCAACAAAGGGTTTTGCTTTACTGTTAGGATTATATGGATTCTGGATATTAATTTATGGAGCCGTTCTCAATTTTAAACCTTCTGTTATTGGTGCATATATAACCTGGGCGTTTGCTTTGGCATCTTTATTTGTAACTGATTTTATGTGGACCATGGTTTTACATGCCGGCGCAGTGATGGCAGGATACATCATACCCGGGCATTTAGCGAATATTGAATTCAATAAATTAAATAAAGAGGCGATTAAGCAAGGTGTTTAAAGATCTGGATCCCATATTACATTCGCAGTTAAGGCTCGCTGTCATGTCGCTGTTGATAAGTGTTAAGCAGGCTGAATTTACTTACCTCCGGGAAAAAACAAATGCTTCAGCCGGAAATTTGAGTGTTCAGTTACAGAAATTAAAAGATGCTGGTTACATTGAAATTGAAAAAAAATTTAAAGACAATTATCCCCAAACCAATTGCAAAATAACACCGGCAGGTATACAGGCCTTTGAATTATATGTAAAGAATTTGCAGTCTTACTTCAACAAATAAAAAAAACCTCTCTGCCACAACTGGCGGGGAGAGGTTCATACTAAACCTTGAGCAAAACTTCGAGGTCTTTTGTAGAAAAAAGTTTCAGGTTGCTCAATAGTTCAGATAAAAAGCCTGCTTATTGTTTATATCAATAATTAAAAAGTAAATCTAAAAGTGCTTCGTGGGAATTGGTAAAGGTGGCTGTTCTGAAGTAAAGGATCGGTGGTTCGTAAAAGTAATATGCGATTTGGTTTCTTGCAAGCTTTTTATAAAAAAAATTTCTGCAATCTGAAACCATGGATACCATTTTCGGCTATCCATGCTATTTATATCTTAATCATACAACCCGGTATACCTCCTGTATTTGTATGATCCGGTTTGTTTTTTCTTTTTAAGATTGATTTTTTCAATTTCATAATTGACCAGGAATAAGGGCACGTAAAGCCATAAGTAAGTCCAGGACTTCATTTCGGCAATGATAAGGATACTCAGAAAAATGGCAACAGTCAGAGCGATGGAAAAGCTGCCGGTTAAAATGCGTAAAAATAGTTTCATATCGGTATGTTTTAAGTGGATTAAACTTAATAGCTTGATCAGATTTTGACCAGGGGTATTTCACGGATAGAAACGTAAAAGGGATATGGAGGATCTGTAAGATCCTGGTTATGATGTGTTATTGTGGGCTTTAAAGGATATTATTCCGTAACCATTGGTGTGGTGTTATATAAGTAAGTACGGAATGAGGATGGGTTATTTCAGCGGATTGGAATCGTAAAAGTATAGTGCATAGCCTGTAATTGCAAGTGTTTGGCTACTTTGTTGATAACTTGGAATATGTTATGCAAAAACTCTCTGAATAACAGTACTATACAGGTTCTTATAAAAAAGAATAAATGGTTGGAAATGATAAATTCCTTAAAAAGGGGCTATAATAAGTAGTCAATTACAAGACTTAGTTTCCTTCTTCCTCAATTTTTTCATCCACCACATTTCCAACAACTGTAGCAGAAATTTTCTTCAATGGATTTTTTCGCAGTTCATCATATAATCTCCGATGGTTGATAATGTCTATACATTCAAAAATTGCTTCCATAAAAGAAGTGGCATCTGCTGTGTTTTTGCCGGCAATATCAAAGGCAACCCCATGATCCGGAGATGTTCTAACAGCGGGTAAGCCAGCAGTGAAATTGATCCCTTTCTCCCCAGCAAGAGATTTAAACGGAATCAGGCCCTGGTCATGATACATTGCTAATACCGCATCAAACTCATGATGATGGCCCCGCGCAAAAAAGGCATCCGGGCTAAAAGGGCCAAAGGCTAAAATGTTTTGGTTTAAGCGGGCTTCTTTGATGGCAGGCTTAATAATGTCTTCTTCTTCTTTACCAGTTAAGCCTTCATCTCCAGCATGCGGATTTAGACCTAATACAGCAAATTTAGGCGTTGAAATATCAAAATCCTCTTTAAGACTTTTATTCAACAGCTTTAATTTACTAAGAATAGCTTCTTTAGTAATAAGGCTGGAAACTTCGCTTATTGGTACATGTTCGGTTACTAAACCTACCCTGAATGCGCCGGCACACAAGAGCATGACAACATCATTTACCTGGAAAACATTTTTTAAATATGGCGTATGCCCGGTAAAATTAAATTCGGTTGAATGGGTGTTTTTTTTATGAATGGGCGCGGTAACCAGTCCGTCAATCATTTTATTTTTTAATGCATCCACGCCAGCAACCAAAGATTTGATCGCATATTGGCCACTTACTTCTGTTAATTGACCCGGAATTATGGACACATCTTCTTCCCAGCAATTATAAATATTCAGTTGTTTGGTATTCAGTTTTTGAAGATCCCGGGCGCTCTGGTAACTGAAATTAATTTCGGGCATTGATTTCCGGTAAAAGTTGAAGACTTTATTAGAACCAAAAACCACCGGGGTACAATGATCCAGGATGCGATGATCAGCAAAGGTTTTAATAATAAGTTCAATCCCAATTCCATTCAGATCGCCACAAGTAATGCCAATAATTGGCTTTTCCGCTTTTTCCATAAATCAAAATTAGGATTTATATCCTTTTCACTACGATACATTAAAAAGAATAGCTATCGCTTATTATAAGGCAGATTATAAATGGGTAAAAAAAATGGTTTAGCAATACGCTAAACCACTTATTATGATCAGGGTATAGTAATTTTTATTTTTTAAATATCCGCTTACTTAGGCTTTGATCTTTATGTCTGACCTGTAAAATGTAAATGCCGGCAGGTAATAATTCAATATTTTCTAAAGAAAGATTATTAGCCCCTTCATAGACCCCCATTGTTTTTGAACGTACCTGCTTCCCATACATATCGAGTAAGGAAACTACAATATTTGCATTTTCATTTATAATGATATCGAAAGATATTTCATTATGGAATGGGTTTATAACATTCAGGAGTTTTAAACTTTCTGCATTTTTTAATAAACGGATATGTCGGGAAACTTTTTTTGATTCATCTGTTTTCATTACAATCCGGTAAGTTGTTTCCGTTGTTAATGGTTTGGGATCATTAAAAGTATAATGATTTCTTTCATGTAAAGTATTATTATTACCATTTACAATACCAATGTTTTCGAAATTTATTCCATCATTGCTTCTTTCTACATTATAAGCAATAGGCTGATTTTCTTGTGAGGTCGTCCAATAAAGTCTGGCCAGTTCATTAATCTTTTTGCCAGTAAAGCTGAGCAAATCTGTTGTTAGTGGCGTGCAGGTAATCACATTTATATCGATAAGGCTAATACCATCTGTAAACAAACAATCACTGGTAGAAAGTTCAGCTGCTCCGGTTGCAACCACAACCCTGTATCGATCATTATTATTTGCAAAATTCGTTTCAGTGGGTGGTACGGTATAAGAAGTTACGTATTCCCATGCTGTTCCGTTGTATACCGGTGATGCAGGCCCCTGCGCTGATGTTACATCAGTCCAGGTACTACCGGCATCAGTACTTTGTTGCCATTTATAATAAACATAATTATCAAAATAAGATCTTATAGTATCATTAATTGTTATCGGGTTGTTTACACATACATTCGGTGTGAGGGAAGGGGAATATTGCATATTGGGTAAACAGGTTGCTACCGAGATATCATCCAGGGCCCAGTCGTTACCACCACCTCCGGGTGCATTGTTTCTAAGGGTTAATGTGAAAGACGTTTCTGAAGGTCCGGTCAAATAAACAAAACCTCTTTTAATCCATTGATTGGTAGCATCAGATCCGGTATTTGTTGTACCAGTATAAAAAATGTCTCCTGTGGTAAAATAATCAGCGCCGTTTACATCAAAAGCAATGTTGGGTCTTACACCTGATGAATCACCAGGAGCGGTTGGAATGTATCCCGCAGAAGATGCACCTGTACCTAATGAATCACAACCACACTTATAACATATGTTCTTAAACCATCCTGATAACTCGTAATAGGTATTTGGACAAAGATTTGAGATTGTATAAGTAAATGCTGTATCCGTTTTATAGGCAGAGTTGATCACTAACATATAACCGCCATTGCTCCCTGGTGCTGTAGGAGGATTTCCCATTAATGGGTTGGCAGCACCGGTATGATCACCTGAAATATCCCACACACTATGAACCCTGTTTGAGTTTGGTTTAGCCCACGTGGTAATGATTGTTCCGGTTGTACTGGTATTATTGGCAATGCCATGAAAATAATCATTGGGGCCGCCAGGGTTAAATTGCATATAACCATAGGAAGTAAATGGAGAAGCAGTTCTGTTTTGAGTGGTACCCGAACCAAATGTTCCATTGAATTCTCCTCCTAACGCATTGGAAGCTGATACAGCATTAGGACATAATCCGGGACTTTGATAAACTACCAATTCATTGGGTGCAAAAGTGATATTGCGGTAGGCGGTTGTTAAGCGGTCTCTATAGGTTAATGAACCTGTTTTGAAATTGATCCTGGTATCATAAGGTGCATAAACTACAACCCGGTATGTGGCCATAATTATACAGGTGCTTCCAAATACCGATGGCCGGGAATTATAATTAAGTTGACCTTTAGTTGTATTGGATGCCCCAGCACCAAAATTGATCCTGATTACGGTATCAGACCCGCTTTGGTAGGCCCAGCCTGCATCAGTATCAAAAGCATCGGTAAATGGGCTGCCATATATTTTTCCTTCATTAGTGCGAACAGCTATTGAGCCTGGAACTAATCTAAATCCATTTCCACTAAATAGTGTATCTGTAAATGAAAGACTATCGGCTGAACCGGGTGAAGTTCTGACAACAAAGGTCGCTCTCATTTCAAGGGTATCTCCCGGATCAACGGTTCCGCCAGTTGTCCCTTTGGTTACGTTGATATAACTCCTGCTATAATCAATATTTGATGGTGCAGGGGTGGTAACACAGATATTAAATGTAGGTGTTCCACTTGCACTGCTTCCTGAAACTCTTACATAATATGTAGTACCTGAAATTAAGCCTCCGGCAGCAACACTGGTTGTTCCGCAAGTTATTGATGTAAGTGTTCCACATGTTCCGCTATAAATTTGTATTTGTGGATTTGTAACACCGGCAAAGCTTGATAAAGTGACCAGGTGTGCATCCGCACCGGCAACAAACCGGTACCAAACATCATACAATGTGCCAGGTGTTGCGCATCCTATAGGAGCTGTACTCGGTGTTGAAGCTAATAAAGTTCCTGAGGTAGATCCGCCACAACTTGTTCCATAGGTGTTTAATAATGTAGATCCTGCACATTCATCATTAGTTGGCGGGGGTGGCGGTAGAATTATACAAATAGAAAACCCTCGCCTATTAGATTGAGCGCCTGAAGTAGTGCTACCGGTAACATACACCCGCACAAAATATTCTGTACCTATAACAAGACTGGATACGTTTAGTGGACTAGTCGCAGCCTGACATGCAATAGAAGTTAATGTTGTTACACAAGTTCCGCTAAGTACTTCTATATATGTTGAGGCAAGCGTTAAAAAAGTTGGATTGGATATTGAAACTTCTATGGCAACACTACTTGAAGTGGCTGTAAACTTGAACCAACGTCCATTAGTTGTTGTTAATGTTGCTCCACCACATGCGCCGGCTGGTCCGGAACTTGTAGCTCCTTGCAAATCACCTGAAACAGTTGTGCAAGTTACCGATGGTGTAAGTGTTTGAGCACTTGCACAGTTTGCTTGCGCCTTTAAATCAGATGGAATTAAAATAAAAATGAAAGAAAAAGCAATTAAAATTCTTAGGAGGATGATGGATTTCATAAATCAGTTTTGACTAGGATGATTGGACAACAAGCATACTAACGTATATACACAAGTACAATTGTAGGGTCGAAGATATTAAGTATAAACAATTAAT
>JACCYQ010000183.1 GCA_013696395.1 Chitinophagaceae bacterium | reverse complement strand
AGCCTTAACCTTTTGTTGCCAAAATTCTTTGATGAGTATGTTTTCAGAGTGGTGCAGTCGGGTGAGGACTAACGGGGTGGGGTGGCTGAAACACAAATTTAGTATAATAAAGTTTATAGTTGAGTGGATAGAAAAATTTTAAAACCAGGCAAAACCAAGTTGAAGGAGAACATCTCGCCGAGGAAATATTTGATATCGTACGATTTTTGACGCAGACCTAATACTTCTGTTTTATAAAAATTAATATCCCAATACGGGAACTTTAATTATCTTTGACAAAAGGGCAAGGTTGAGAGTAATTGCAAAAAAAATACTTCGGGAGTTTTGGAAAAAGCATCCGGACTGTGAACAACAGTTAAAAGCGTGGTATCAGGAAACAAGTAAAGCGGAATGGAAGAACACTAAAATTATTAAGATTGAATATCCTTCTGCCATCTTTCTGACAGGCAATAGAGTCGTTTTTAATATTAAGGGCAATCATTACCGGCTCATTGTGAAAATTAATTATGATTATCAAATGGTCTGGATCAGGTTTATTGGGACGCATTCCGGATATGACAAAATTGATGCAACTAAAATTTAGAAAATGACAGTAAAACCGATAAAAACAAAAAAAGATTATAATCAGGCTTTAGAAAGACTGGAAGCCATTTTTGACGCAAAAAAAGGATCTTCAGAAGGAGACGAATTGGAAGTGTGGAGTATTCTGATTGAAAAATATGAAGATGAATATTTTTCGGTTGGTCTGCCAGACCCCATTGAAGCTATTAAATTCAGAATGGAACAATTAGGTTATAATCAGGTAGACCTTGCAAAAGTAATTGGCCGTAAAAGCCGGGCAAGTGAAATCCTGAATAAAAAAAGGAAACTATCTCTTGACATGATACGGCAACTGCATAACAAATTGCATATTCCAACTGATGTGTTAATACAACCTTATTAATACAAAACACAAACGCCTGTTTGGTATTATATCAGCTGAAGGAATTAAATTCAGCATTTTATAATAATTAAACTTCGGTTTGGGCTGAACGTTATTAATTAAGCTTTTGAATTCTCAGCATCCCCCGCGAGTCTCCTGTAAGGGACTCGCAATTCATTCAAACATGATTTTCCCATCCAGCACATAATCGTAATGAATTAACTTGCAAATCATTTGTATTTTTTTGAAATAGTACAAACAAGATGAGTGTACCTATGCCTCATTATAAATTGCCAGGTTCCATTTTCCATTAAGAAATCCCGCGAGTCCTCCCCGCAGCACGGCGGCTATGCTAAGAGACTCGTGGGGGAAGTATCAGAAATTTTTCAGTTCGACAATTTTATGTCAAACCTGCTTTCCTAACCTGGTATTTTTTGCCTCTTGCACGATCTTTTGGTTCTACCGCTTTTCACAATAATTCAATAAGTCCTCTTTTGTTTGCTAGTTGTAATTTTTTTACCAGATTATAAGCTATGAATCGCTTTCCATTTCCAATAATGGTATTTAAGCTTTTTTCCGTCGTTGTATAATTCAGCAAAAAATGAAGATTATTTGGCATGATCACATAACCAACAATAAGGTTGCCTTGTTTTATCAACACATCAAAAAATTGGTAAACATTTTCATAAGCATCTGCAACTTCTATCAGGGGCAGCCAATTATGGCACGTAAAGTTATAAAATAAATCCCTTTTTTATTTACAACTGTTTCTATTGCCATAGTAAGAAATCCCGCGAGGTACTGTCAGAAAAACCAAATTATTTAGGACATATTTTTTAAATTTAGGTAACGAAAGAGAGCAAACGGCGATAATTCGACGGATGTTCATCTAGTGTAGCTCTGCTCAACAGCGGAGCTACTTTTTGTCTCCATAAAAAAAATCAACAATTAACGAAAGAGAGCTCCAGCTCCTTTTCTCCGGATGATTTCATTTGGTAAAATGGATCATATGCTTCATCTTTTTTCCATAAAATATAAACTAGTATCAGAAGCTTTTTCTGGACTGCAGCATAAGCTTTCATTTTTACCTTCGTTCTTTCATAAATCCTGGTATAAAGATCTGCAAATGGCTTTTGTTTTAAACGAACCACATTAAAAGCCGGCAGGTGCATTATTCGTCTTATTCTACTATTTCCTTGTTTGGATATTTTTCCTTTGCCCTTATGTTTGCCTGATTGATCTTCTACCACATCATAACCAGCATAACTTACAACCTGCCCAATTTTTTCAAACAATGCAAAAGCATTTGTTTCGGCAATTATTACAGCGAACGAAAGTTTACCTAATCCTTTAATCCTGCAAATCTTTTCACATTTATCCTTTAATGTTTCGTCATTTTCAATAACCTTCAAGACTTGTACTTCCAACAGTTCTTTTTGCTTTTGAAGCAGCTTCAATTGTTGTTTAAGACATTTTATAACCTCTTTATGCTGGTGCATTGCAAATGTCTGGGCATGAAGTTGAGACTTTAACCGGCAGGTATCTTTCGTAATAGCTTGTATCTGCCTGGTCAGTCCTCGCAGCAAGTAGATATTTTTACTCATGGGAGTCCACACGGGTAAAGCTTGTTCGCAGATCATGCGTGACAAACTCTTTGCATCTATACTGTCCGTTTTTGATTTAAGCCCCAGAGCCTGTTTATATTTCTTTGCTTTATTAGGAAGTACGACACTTACCGAGGACTTTTGTGAGTGTAGATAAGCAGCTAAGCCCTCGTAATAAATACCCGTGGCTTCCATTAAATAGATAACCGGAATGGGCAAAGAGCAATTTTGCATCACCCATTTAAACAATTGCTGATAACCGTTAGGTGTATTATGAAATGTCCGGTAAGTTTTCACGGTTACTGTTTGTTGTAAGTCGATAGTTGAAATGCAGGCATCAAATTTTTCCATGGCCATGTCGATACCTATTCCATAACGAATTGTGTCCATAAAAAAGATTTAAGGTTATGAATAATGATATCAATTTCTTCAACTGCCTTGACTCATGATTTATTCAAGATTGAAGTTTATAACTTCATCTTTAGGTACTGTCCTGGCTAAGGAAGAAAAAGGCACACAGAAGATGTCTCGCGGTCAACATAGTGAATGTCACTTGTTTTGTCCCTTTGTTGAGGTATCAATGTGCCTTGATATCCTTACTAATTTAAATTATTAGCAAGATATGAGTCCCATTCAGGATACTCGCTGGGGGAAGCAATGGAGTAGTTTATTTGCTGCTAAAATAATTCAAGTAAAAATAGATTGGCTTCTATTTGTTTCCAACTCTCTGCTGGTTGTCCCAAAGAGATGGATTCTCATTGGTGATTGCTATACAGCAAATCCTTCCGCACAACACACAACAACGTCGGTGGGTGGGCTTTGTGGAGACTGGGGAGTGTAAGGAACACCAACGCTTGCATAAAATTAAGGATCGGGATTGCATTAAGGCGTGGTTAGTACTCAAGGCACAGGTACGCCTTGCACAAATCTAAGCTGCATACCTGCGCCAGGCGAGGCAACCATGCTCTAACTTTATCCGGTCGTATAGAGACTTTGAATAATAAACGATAAAGAATCCTCTTTCAATTTTTTTAATTTGGTATTAACGGGGGTATAGTCGATGACATCAATATAAGCGTCTGAATTTCGCTCTACCAAACGGTTTTCAATTCCCAGCGACGTAAGTAGGCTCCTGATGCGGTAGAAATTATCTTTGAAACCTAAGGCTAAAAAGGGTTTTCCGAAAAGGATGGCAAACACAACTCCATGATAGGAAGTAGAAACAACATAATCTGCGTGAGCGATCAGAGAGATAAAATCCAGTGGGCCGGTGGAAAGTTTTAATTTCTGTAATCCAAAAGGGTTTGCGTTTCTTTTTACACCGCCGATATGTATTATTTCCAATTGCTTTTCTTTGGCGATTTGTTTAACAAGTTTCTCTGCTTCATGATTTAATAATAATTGGTAGAACAATAAATACTTCTTTTTCCGGCTATTTTTTTTAATCATCCTGCGCCATTCATCTGCCGACAAAAGAAAAACTGGATCCAAAACTGCGGCAGGCAATTTAGTTGTGAAGGGCGTTATCAGCTTTAAGAGAGAATCTTCCCTTACGGATATAAAATCGAAGTTTTCTAAAAGTTCTGAAAGTTGTTTTTTTGCTTTTTCATTGATATCATCATCTCCCATACTGGCACTATAAGAAATTTTGATTACCGTTTTATTTGAAGGATACTTTGCGAAATAAACGTCATCAAAACCTTCGTTACCTCTAAAGTGATATCTCCATATCTGATCGCTGCCGCAAACGATTACATCATATTTATCCGGTATATTAGCTCCCGAACGATAAGGTTGGTTCGTCACGTTTAAGTAGTTCTTTCTAAAACTTTTGAACTTCAGGCTTTGTTTATACCTCGACGGAAATGTGAGTATTTCTTTTATTGCGTCTTTTGCATTAAAATTCGAAGCTCCATTTCTAAAGAATGATTTGAGAGGGAAATAAACGAGATTGTAATGCCCGTCTCGGTACTTTGGCCAGTAGTCAATTAGTTCTGCCCTGTATCCCAAATCTTTTATGGCGCTAAGCAGGGCATACGCCTGCAATACGGCGCCATAATTCTTTGCCCTTTGAAAAGTGATGATCCCTACAGTTATCACATCCATTTTATCGCTTAGGGTTGTTTTGAGTTAGTTGACAGGCTCTTTCAAAGTAACCTTTTTTTCACGATAAAAGAAGATAATATTATTACATCCTTACTTTTTTGTAAAATTGGTAATCCTTTCCATTCCAGCGCCAGACGGGCTGTTCAAAGCCAGGGCTACCGATCAGAAGGGCAGGATAGCCAAGGTTAAATGTTTTTTGAAACTCAGGCATCATTCCCGGAAACCCCAGGTTAAGTTGATAGTCTCCTTTTTTATTCTTAGTGAATATGGAGAGCGAATAACCCGATAAGCCATTTTTATTTTCAGAAATGGACAATTCATAGCGTACCAATGCATTTTCGGTGGTGAGTGTGCCGGTCCAGATGCCGGTAATCTGCTTGCAAAGATGGGTAGCGGGAGCAGGCAACATATAAGGAGGCGCAGGATCATATTTTAAAGATAGTAAATAGCAGGCATGCGTTTAAACTACCGGTTAAAAGGCAGACTCAATTGTTTTAAATTGGTG
>JACCYQ010000175.1 GCA_013696395.1 Chitinophagaceae bacterium | reverse complement strand
AAATACATCACCAGATTTTTCAGTAATTCTTACCTTGTAAAAAACGATGCTCCGGTATCGGTTGCCCGCAGTTTCAGAACAAAAGACTGGCAGCATTTATTTCAGCAGGCAGGCATTGATGCTTATGATATAAGCTGGCAATGGGCTTTTCGATTTTTAGTCTCTTGTAAAAAATGAATGATCATACTTTAGTAAAAACAGATATTATTGCTGATACAATTTTTACCAAAAAAGAATTGTATGATGTAGCCATTGTTGGCGGTGGATTAGCCGGGTTAGCTTTAGCTATTCAACTGGCCAGGTTAAATTATACTGTAATCCTTTTCGAAAAGGAACAATATCCATTTCATAAAGTTTGCGGTGAATATATCAGTATGGAATCATGGCCTTTTCTGCATAGCCTTGGCCTGAATTTAAAATCCATGCAATTACCCATGATCAAGAAATTGATTGTTTCTTCTAATCAAGGGAAATTACTAAAACATGATTTACCACTGGGAGGCTTTGGCATCAGCCGGTATTTGCTTGATTATGAATTGGAAAAGATTGCATTGTCAGACGGTGTAACGATCAGGGAAAATACAAAAGTGAATGATGTAGTTTTCAACGAAACCGGTTTTGCTATAAACACATCCCAACAAAATTTCCATGCAAAAATTGTTTGTGGCAGTTTTGGTAAGCGAAGCAATTTGGATATTAAGTGGAAAAGGGATTTCATCTCTACATCAAAAAATTCACTGAATAATTTTGTTGGGGTAAAATATCACATCAAAACAAATTTTCCTGCTGATACCATTGCCCTGCATAATTTTAAAAATGGTTATTGCGGCATTGTAAAAATTGAAGATGATAAATACAACCTGTGCTATTTAACCAATGCAGTAAATCTTAAAAAGAATGATGGCCAGGTTAATAAAATGGAAGAAAATATACTTTCAAAAAACCCGCACCTGGAAAAAATTTTCAGGGAGAGTGAAGTTCTTTTTGCATCTCCCCTAACCATCTCTCAAATAAGTTTTGATAAAAAGAAACAGGTAGAAGATCATGTTTTAATGATTGGTGATGCAGCCGGAATGATCACCCCACTTTGCGGAAATGGAATGAGCATGGCTTTGCTTGGCAGTAAACTGGCGGCGGAACAGATCCATGAATTTTTAAAAGGTAATATTGAAAGAAATGTAATGGAAGAACGATATACAGAAAAATGGCAAAAACAATTTGCTACCCGGTTAAAAATGGGAAGAACCATTCAGCGTATGTTCAATCAATCATGGCTAACCAATTTTTTGATTACTAGTTCGAAATCATTCCCGGGATTTATTGATTATCTCGTGAGGCAAACACATGGAAAGCCTTTCTGAAATTTATTTTCTTCTTGGCAAAACGGCCACCGTTAAACGACTTACACAAATAAGTTTTTCTTCTTCATCATGAATACGGATATCCCAGACATGCGATGAATTTCCTAAATGCAATGGACTTACTTTTCCAATAACTTTTCCGTGCCTTGCACTTCGAATATGATTTGCGTTGATCTCTATACCTACACAGATAAATTTGGTGTGGTCAACAACCATGGCAGAAGCAACACTGCCTAATGTTTCCGCCAATACACAGGATGCGCCACCATGCAGTAAGCCATATGGTTGTTTGGTACGATGATCTACTGGTAAGGAAGCCGATAAAAAATTTTCCCCGACTTCTACCCATTCAAAACCGAGGTGTTCAGTCATGGTTTCTTTACCCAAATCTTTTAACTGATCTATGGAAAGATCCTTATGAAACCAAATATTTTTCATTGCTTAAATTATTGTGTGTTGCATAGCTTTGAGTGAATTCAATACCAGCTTTGGAACAAATTGCGATACATCTCCACCATTCCTGATCACATCTCTTACAAGTGTCGAAGCCACCGAAGTAAACTGAGGAAGACAGGTTAAAAAAACGGTTTCAATTTCTCCATCAAGACTGCGGTTCATATCGGCAATTGCTTTTTCATATTCAAAATCACTTACGTAACGAATGCCACGTAAAATAAAGTTTGCTTCAACTTTCTTACAACATTCAACCGTTAATCCTTCATAGATCACCGATTCAATTCTTGGTTCATTGGCAAAAATCTGGTTAATCCATTCACTCCTTAATTCGGGTGAAAACATGGGGACTTTATTAGAATTTAAACCAATGCCTATATAAATTTTATCAAACAGGGGCATCGCTCTTTCGATGATATCCAAATGACCGAAAGTAATCGGATCAAAAGTGCCAGGAAATAAACAAATACGGGCCATAAGAAAATTTAAGGGTTAGTTGAAATTAGTTTCGGGATAAAATTTTAAAATTTTCAAACCTGCTTACCGGCAGGCAGGTTGCCACATTATCAAATTAGATTCATTGTCCCCGATCAGCCAACAGGTATAATACCGCCATTCTAACGGCCACTCCGTTTTCTACCTGTTGCAAAATTATGGATTGATTTCCATCGGCCACATCACTGTCAATTTCTACCCCGCGGTTAATGGGACCAGGATGCATGATCACAATTTCTTTTGAAAGACTATCCAATAAACGACGGGTTATACCATAGGCAAGATTATATTCCCGTAGGGATGAAAATAATACCTGGTTCTGTCTTTCCAGTTGTATACGCAGCACATTAGCTACATCACACCATTCCAGCGTTTTTTTGATATCGTATTCTACCTGCACACCAAGGGCTTCTGTAATATACTTAGGGATAAGTGTAGGTGGTCCGCAGACAACTACTTCAGCACCCATTTTTTTCAATAAATAAATATTGGATTGCGCTACCCTACTATGCATGATATCACCGATAATAGCTATTTTTTTACCCTCCAGTCCACCTGTTTTTTCTAAAATAGAAAAAGCATCAAGCAATGCCTGTGTGGGATGTTCATTGATACCATCACCTGCATTTATAATGGCTGCCGGAATATGCTGTGCCAGAAAATGCGGCGCGCCGCTGGCGCTATGCCTCATCACCACCATATCCACTTTCATGCTGAGAATATTATTCACGGTATCCAGTAAGGTTTCGCCTTTGGACACGGAAGAACTCGATGCTGAAAAGCTGATAGTATCCGCTGACAAACGTTTTTCAGCTAACTCGAAAGAAATGCGGGTGCGTGTTGAATTCTCAAAAAATAAATTGACAATAGTAATATCTCTCAAAGAAGGAACCTTCTTAATAGGTCTTTGTAAAACTTCTTTAAATTGAGTGGCTGTCTGAAGAATAAGGGAAATATCTTCTTTAGTGAGATTGCGTATGCCCAGCAAGTGTTTTGAAGAAAGGCTCATTAAAAAGCGAAATTAAAGAAACCAGCGTATAAATGAAAAAAAAGAAACTTTAAGGGTCAATTAAATTTGATATACTTCATAAAGTATATTCCGTCTAAGATTACCGGTTACACTAATCAACGATCTTTACTTCTTCTTCATCCCATGAAACTTTTACTCGTTGGGAGATTATGGAATCTATTGATTTCCCTACATAATCAGGTTGTATAGGAAACTGGCGGCTGAATCTGCGATCGATCAATACACAGAGCTCCACTTTGGCAGGGCGCCCATAATCCAATAAAGCATCCAAAGCGGAACGTATTGTACGACCTGTATACAATACATCATCTATTAAAACAACATTTTTATTTTCAATGGTAAATGGTATATCTGTTTGATTGGCTACATGCAATTCAGAGCGAATGTCATCCCGGTAAAAAGTAATATCCAGTTTGCCATAAGGAACCTCATCATCTGGCACCTGGTTTTGTATTTCTTTAACCAGCCTGTCAGATAAATACACGCCCCGTGGTTGAATGCCGATCAGGACCGTGTTTTTCAATTGGTCATGATTTTCTAAAACCTGGTGCGCCAGTCGCCTGATGGTTATTGCAAGTTGTGATCCTGATAATATAATTTTCAAGTTGAATTTTATATAAAAATAATGGATTCTGAAATCAGGGAGCATGAAAACAACAAAAGGCCCGTAAATCAGGCCTTTTGTAGAAGTTTCAGCAACTTATTATCTCTTGTGTGCTGCATCAAAAACATAGAATAAACTAATCTGGAAAACCCTGTTCTTAACATCAGAGGATCCTTCATTTATATTTGTCAATCCCAGGTTATAACGGGCACCCACACCTATTTGAGATTTGCTTAAATAATTTAAACCAAAGCCCCATGAAACATCTGTACTCTTCAGATCATCCTTCAAACTGGTTTCAGAATTTCCCGATTCTGCCTTGGCATTAATTAATAATCCTAGCTGAGGACCAGTTTCTAACCTGAATCCGTTGTCAAACATGTACTGCACCATCACTGGTATATTGACATAATCAAGCTTCCATTTAACATCATCATTATCAATATCTCCAAACCCCTGCGCTGAATAGATGACCTCCGGCTGCAAAGCCCATGATCTATTCAAATGAATATGTGCCAATCCACCCACATGCAAGCCTAAACGTGGATCAAGCTCGGAATCACTCTCTACATTTAAAGTTGCTATGTTTAAACCTCCTTTTAATCCAAAAGCAACGGGTGATTGGGCATTGATTGATGTAATGGCTAAGGTTGAAGCCAATAACACGATAACTAATTTTTTCATAATTTCAGATTTGTTTAAAATTGCCATATGCAAAGATTCTGCCTTACAAAAACAAACAGATTGTGTTTTCTCTTAACATTTTATTATATTTTTTAGGGGATAGTTATCTACAAAGTGAAAAATTCTTCGCATTTATATTAACAAAATAATTTTGCAGCAATCCATTCACAATGATTTTTAAGTATGCTGTTTTACAAAAAAGCTGGCTCTAAATAAACCAGCCTTTTTAATAAAATGTGGGTAATAAAATTAAAATCCAAATCCTACTGTTATTCCGGTTCTGATACCGAAACCATTCATACCAAAAGAAAGATCATAGTTATCTTCATCGCCATCAGATTTGAATTTGGCATTGCTAAAAGATGGACCTGCAAAAATATCCAGTACAAATCCGCTGGTCCACATTTTCTGCCAGCCAATTGTAGCACCTCCTCCAATAGTACTAAAGGTAGTTTTGTCACTAGTTTCCTTATCAGTTAACGAAAAGTTTTGATACCGGGCAAACGGTGCAGCATATACACCATTTAAGGCTTCTTTTGCACCGGCAAAGTAAAAGCGGTATTCTGGTGTAATTCCATAACCTGAATATTTTAATCCGCTGAAATTAAGGGCAGAATAAAATACACCAAGTTGGACAGACTGGTTTGCATTGACAGCTCTTTCATAGGATACATTACCGGTAGCAAATGCCAGGGATAATGGATTTAATTTCACTGCATTTTGATTAACAGCTTGTGCATTGATCTGCGAAACTGCTATCAACATGGAAGCAGCGAACAGGATTTTTTTCATAATCTTGGTTTAAGGGGTTAAAAGGTTTAAGGGTTTAAATGTTTTAAATGAGCGACTAAGATAATAGCCGATAATATTATGTGCAATAGGTAAAATACGAATTGAGGATTTTCATGTATCAACCGATTTTTTTAAATAATGACTGAAAATGATGCTAAATAAATTAGCCACCCATCACTGTTAGTAACCACTTATAAAAAACCATCCGCTTGGATGGTTATAAAACAAGTTTATGCCATTATTCCTTGTCCAGGAATGGGTAACGGTAATCTGTAGCCGGGTTAAATGTTTCCTTAATAGTTCTTGCACTTAACCAGCGGTATAAATTCAAAATAGATCCTGCCTTATCATTTGTTCCGCTTCCCCTTGCCCCGCCAAAAGGCTGCTGGCCTACTACTGCTCCGGTTGGTTTATCATTGATATAAAAATTACCCGCAGCGTTTCTCAGCTTATTTGTAGCCAGCTCAATGGCTTCCCTATCTTTTGAAATTACAGATCCCGTTAAGGCATAAGGAGAAGTTTCGTCAACCAACTTCAGTGTTTCTTCGAATTTGTTGGCATTATAAACATAAATAGTAAGTACCGGGCCAAAGATCTCCTCGCACATCGTTATATACTTCGGATTTTTTGCTTCAATAACAGTGGGCTGAATAAAAAAACCTTTTTTCTTATCGCACTTACCGCCAACAATGATTTCTGTTTTAGGATCCGTTTTCGCATGATCTATATAACTCTTGATCTTATCAAAACTCTTTTCGTCGATCACCGCCCCAATGAAATTGCCAAAATCTTCCGGGGTGCCCATTTTAAAACTTTTTACCCCGGCTACCAGTTTTTGCTTTACTTCTTCAGCAATGTTAGAAGGAATATATGCCCTGGATGCGGCTGAACACTTTTGACCCTGGAATTCGAATGCGCCTCTTAATAAGGCAGTTGCCACTACATCGGGATCTGCAGATCTATGGGCGATCACAAAATCCTTTCCCCCTGTTTCACCAACAATACGCGGATATGAACGATACATGCTCATATTCTTGCCAATTGTTTCCCACATGGTATTAAAAACTCCGGTTGACCCGGTAAAATGTACACCAGCGAAATCACGGTGATTAAAACATACTTTTCCAATGGTAGGTCCATCAACATAAATAAGATTGATGACACCATCAGGCAACCCCGCTTCTCTCAAAATGCGCATGGTCATTTGGGCTGAATAAATTTGGGTATTGGCAGGCTTCCATACCACAACGTTTCCGCACATGGCAGCAGAAGTAGGAAGATTTCCACCAATAGCTGTAAAATTAAAAGGAGTAACGGCCAATACAAATCCTTCCAGCGGTCTATATTCCATACGGTTATGCATACCTGCACCGCTGATGGGTTGTTGTTTATATATTTCACTGAGAAAATGAACATTGAATCGTAAAAAATCAATGAATTCACAAGCGGCATCAATCTCTGCCTGGTAAGCATTTTTGCTTTGACCCAGCATGGTAGTACCGTTGATGTATGAGCGATATTTTGTAGCCAGCAAATCGGCTGCTTTTAAGAATATAGCTGCGCGGCTTTCCCAACTTGTATTGGACCAACTCTCCCGGGCTGCTAAAGCAGCATCAATAGCCTGGTTTGCATGTTTTTCATCTCCTGCATGGAAATGTCCAAGCGTATGAGAAAGTTCGTGAGGCGGATGTATAGCGTGTTTTTTATTGGTTCGAACTTCCATTCCACCGATATACATAGGAATATCCACTTCTTCTTTTTTCAACTCGGCAAGTGTCTCCTGCAATTTTTTTCTTTCCGGAGATCCGGGTGCATAATTCAATACCGGTTCATTTTGTGGCATGGGGTAATCGAAATATCCGTAGTTCATAATTTATTAATTTGAAAATTAGGCAATTTGAAAATTTGAAAATGTTTTTGCGGAATTCATTATTTACTGAACTCAATAACTAGTGAACATATCAACCATTAAAACCATTTCCCATTCGGATAAGAAAAATCGATCTACAACCCAATTCCCACTCCCCAATTCCAAATTCCTCTTTCAACCTATCAACCTATCAACCATTCAACCAATCAACTTACC
>JACCYQ010000077.1 GCA_013696395.1 Chitinophagaceae bacterium | reverse complement strand
TTTTTATCATCCTGTTCAACTACTCTTATGATCAGGGAATGCATTCCGACTTTTTTATTTTTTAATTTTCCGCCCTCGGAAATCATTATGAAATAGCAGGCAGTAGAATTTTAAAGGTGGCACCATTATCCTTGGAGCTCTCAGCCCAGATGTAGCCAAAATGATTCTGTACAACCTTTCTTGCAATAGACAAACCAACCCCTGTACCAGAATATTCGGCATTGCCATGCAGTCTTGTAAACACATTAAATATCCGGTCGGCATCCTGTTCATCAAACCCGATTCCATTGTCACTGATCTCTAAAAAATGAAAGGATTGATGCTGGTCTTCAACCGTTAAATTAACCGGCATGTCTCTTCCTATTACTTTTTGATATCTTAAGTTGATGACAGGCCAGGTATTTAACTTATGATATTTCAGTGCATTGGCAAGAAGATTATGAAAGAGTTGGTTTAACTGTCTTTTCTGTCCTTTTATTATGGGTAATTCATCCATTATAATTTCGGCTTTTTTTTCTTGTCTTTCTAATTCAAGATCTTCCATTACTTCGCGAACGATCTGGTTCAAATCTGTTTCTTCAAAAAAATCGGCTCCCTGCCCAACTACCGAATAATCCAGGAGGTCATCGATTAATGTACTCATTCGTTGAGCTGCTTTATCCATTCTTAAAAACCAATTGGCTTCTTCATCATCCAATTTTTCACCCAGGTTGTTTCTTAAAAGATTTGAAAAAATGTGAATCTTCCTGACAGGTTCTTTAAGATCATGCGAAGCAGCATAAGCAAACTCCTGTAAATTAACATTGGATCTCTCAAGTTCCTTGGTCTTTCTGATAAGGGCCAGCTGATTGGTTTTTTCTACCGTTATATCCCTGATAAATGCAATAAATGCAAGGTTGCCGTCCTGGTAAGTACGCGAGATGGTGAGAGATACATAAAATTCCTGATTGCTCTTATTCAGCGCGGTGATTTCTACAGTCTTATTCAAAATACGTGCTTCGCCACTTTCTAAAAATCTTTTCATTCCCTGATAATGTGCTTCCCGGTATTGTGGAGGAATAATCGTTTCCGCTAAACGACGGAGCAAAACTTCTTCAGCAGACCACCCGAAAAGTTCACATGCTTTGGGGTTCCAGAATCGGATTATACTGTCCTGATCTGTAACAATAACCGCATCTGGAGCATTCGTTAATAACTGTTGTAAATTATTTTCTTTCTCCTTTACCTCATTATATAAACGTTGAAGTTGCGCCTCATTTCGCAGGCGTGCACTTATATTCCTGAATATACCTCTGGTATATAAACAGATTCCATCTTTAAATTTTCCGGAAATCAAGCCCTCTATACTAAGCTTGTTCCCGTCTTTTGTTGTTAATTTAAAAATAAATTCCCCCACCTTTTCCCCGTTCATCACACGATGACGAATTTCCTTATAATGGTCAACATCATTTTCATCTATTAAAGAATAAATTGAATTTCCAATGATCTCTTCCGGGGTATAACCTAACCAGGAAGTCCAGGAACGATTTACATAAACCAGGGTTCCGTCCAGGTGAACGACCTGTATCATGTCATGCGCATTGTCGAACAGGTCTTTCAACCATTCTTCACTTTTAAAATGTTCCTCTAAAAACTTGTCCAAATTAATATGTTTATTCCGTTACTGATTAACCAAACCAACAATTACATAACTGGCCATCAAATAATGTTACAGGTTTATGCAAATGCAAGTTACATATCAATTAACAACAGGTATTTAAATTTATACAAAAAATAATTGAATGCTTACTCAAAATTAATTGATGAATTCCCGTGCGGGTGCAATCAAACGGTGTCTTGCATTGCATCCTATAATAGCTATACACAAAACATTTGGTTATTATGATATTCCGAAATCACAAATTGCAGAATAAAAAACATATAAGTAAAAATGCAAAATCATTATTTATTTTGTTCATCAACTTCTTCTTCATCTCCATTTTCAGGAACAGTACCATGTTTAAAACCGATCGGTTGAAAAGCATTTTTAACTTTGCTTAAATCGTCATCATAATCTTCCCATTTAATCAGTACATCCAACAAACTTTCTATATTTTTTTGAATGGATTCTTCTGTTACTTCTTCAGGTCGGAGAATTTCACGGCCCTGCGGAGATTTGGGCTCTCCATATCCTTCAATATGCGGGCTCGCCAGCATAACCATGATCTTGCCATTGAATAAATTGCTGGTAAATAAGGGCACCATTATTTTTAACCATAAAATTTTTAAAATCAGTGTTCTCAAAACTTTCCCCGATTCCGCTGCTGGTACGGCCAAGATCAAGTACCACTGATTCCAGGTTTTCTATAGTTGACTTCTCAGTCACTTTCGCTTTTAAACCTGTATGTTCAATTACTCCAAGCAATTGTTTTATGATAAATCCTTTAGTTTTTGATTGCCATTGCATGCGGTAATTTTTTGTGTTTTGCAAAACTTCCTTGTACGCTTTTACTTTTTCCTGCAGTTTCGAAATACCCGTATCCATATATTCTTTTGTAAATGATTATTAATTGAAGGGAAGGTAATAAAAAAGTGGAAAGCCACAGGAAATCTGCAGTTTTCCACTTCATTACAATTTAATTAGTTTTTGATAATCGTAAATTCAACACGCCTGTTCAGCTGCCTGTTTTCGTCCGTATCATTTTCCACTACGGGTTTAGTTTCACCATATCCCTGGGAAGTTATGCGGTGTGGAGAAATACCCTGGGAAAGAATATATTCCATTACGGACCTCGCTCTTTTATCACTCAGTGTAAAGTTGTATTCATCAGAACCACGGCTATCTGTATGCGCACTCATTTCAATAACAATATCAGGATTTTCATTCATTAGTTTTACTACACGTTTTAATTCTAAATGCGATTCTGCACGCAGATCCCATTTGTCAAAATCAAAGAACACGTTATTTAAACGTACAACCGACCCGATCTCGATCGGCACCATATACAAATCCTTGTGAATTACTTTGTAGCCCTCTTTTACCAGTGAATCTAGATTCAGGTTTTCTGAAATGGCGAAAAACTTATCTGCCTGCGCACGGATGCTATAATTTTTATCATAAGGTAATATAATATTGAATGAACCATCTGTGGGATTGGAAATTGCATTTCCCGCAACAGTACCTTCCGGTAAAGTTTCATATATTAATGATGCGCTTAATGGTTGATTTGTTTTCTTGTTATAAACATTGCCGCTAACCATTATAACAGGATCTGGTTTTTCACGTTCCAGTAGTTTTATACGTACGATATCGCTTTCACCATGCGAATCCAATTCTGTGCTCATGTAGGCATACTCACCTCCGGCATCTAATGTAAAAAAGGCTTCGGTTGCCGATGTGTTAATGGGTGAACCCAAATTTACCGGATCGCTCCAGTTCTGCCAGGTACTATCCAGCCGTTTGGTCATCCAGATGTCATTCTCGCCCAAACCACCTTTGCGGTCACTGCTAAAGTATAATGTAACACCATCGGGTGCCAGGTAAGGGGTGGTTTCATTGTATTTTTTTAAGTTGATCTTTTTCCCCAAACTTTTAGGTTCGGACCACCAACCATCTTCTTCTAAAAAACTTACATAGAGATCGTTAAGATAACCGCCTTTTTCTTCTGACATATAAAATAATAAAGTCTGTCCGTCATGACCCATCACTGCTCCATTCTGATTTCCTTTGTCATACTTTACAAAATTTTCAATATTCAACATTTGAGGCCGGCTCCAGTATCCATCTTTTTTTAAATAACACATGCTGATGCCATTGCCAGCATAATTCCCATTGTCAAAAGCATTCCTGATTAAAATCCTGTTATTGTCCGGAGAGATCCAGAAAACAGCGTTGTAGTAATAAGTATTTAGTGGTTCACCTAAATGGACGGCCTTGCTCCAGTTGCCATTAGAATCTCTTTCTGAAAACCATATATCCTGCGAATTGCGAATGGATTGATATTTAGTATTTTCCGGGTGATTTTGTACAATAAAAAACAAAAGATTTCCATCTGCTGAAATGGTGGGCCTTAATTCAGGTAAACTCGTATTGATCTTTGTTCCTAAATTTTCAATTTGCAAAATCGTGGAACTTGTAATGATATTATCTTTTTGTGGTACCAGTGCTCCCAATGTGTCATTAGAGGGTTGGGAAATGGCTGATAAAATGCCAAATGGCATCAGCATAAGAAGCAGAAGTTTTTTCACGGTTCGGATTTTCAGAAAAATACTCAAAAAAGTCCTAAATATTAAATGATTGTGGAGAAATATTTTAGGGTAAACCAGTTTACTTTCAACGGTTAGCAATAACCGAAAATTGGTCCTGGCTTAGAAGGAATGATTGATTTATTACCTTATCAACACACAAGTGCCTTTGCGGGCATAAGGTCTGCCATCCACTCCAATGCCTTCCATTACCCAAACAACAGCTTGCGAAGGTTGAGGGATGCCTTTTAAAGTACCATCCCAGGAGGGATTATTATTTTTAGCCTCAAACATTAAATAGCCCCAGCGATTATAAACCCGGAAATACTTTACTTCTTTTACACCTTTGGTAATAGGTCTCAGGTAGTCGTTTAATCCATCCCCATTAGGTGTAAATGCAGTTGGAACAAGGATCTCTACTGCGGGAATGATCTTAACCAATTGCGTATCTATCGTTACACAACCTGTTTGTGTGGTAATTTTTATAATATATATTTCATCAGCTTCCGCATTGAATAATGGTGTGAAACTGGTTTGGGAATTTAACCCATTGCCTGGACTCCAGAAAACTGAATCCCCAATAGACCTGGCTTTTAATTCCAAAGGAAGATCAGTTAATGCATATTGAACAGGATATGTAATGCCCGGTTCAGGCTTATCTATTAAAATACTTATGGTGTCGGTTGTTATGTTACAACCTTCATTATTTGAAATTGCTGCATGATAGCTGCCTGTTTGTGCTATTCTTAATTCACCTTCATTTGCGCCCTGGACAAGAATATTATTATTATACCACTGTATCTGATCATTTGTTTGAAGGTGCAAAACTGCACTGTCATTACTACCAACACAAAATACGTCCTTACCATCCAGGCTGATAGAATTATCTATTACAGATGCACGGACAAGAACATCATCTGTTTCCCTGCACCCTCCTCCAATGCTACTGGTGGTTAATGTATAATTGGTTGTTGTATTAAGAGCAGCGAATGGATTGGCGATATTTGAATTGGACAAACCGGTGGAGGGCGACCATTTGTAAACCCATCCAGGTCTGGCATTAACGCCAAGTTGTACCGGATCTTGATTACAACTAAAGCGGTCAGGTCCTGCATTTGCAATTACATTCATAGTGTCTAATAAAACAGCATACAATGTATCCTTGCATCCGTAGCCGTCATAAGGAACCAGTTCAACCGCTAACCTGGTTCCATTGTTTGGGGTCCCATCCAGGTTAAGTGTTTGGTTTGATCCTAAAACCTGTGAAAAATTATTGTCAAACCATTTATATTGCTGGTATCCGAAAGGTGCTGTAACTTTTAAGAGCGTATCTCCAGGGCAAAAGCTGGCGCCAACAAATTCATCGCTGCATTCGGTGTTTACATCAATATAAGCATAACCAAAATGTCTTCTGAACGTACAGTCAGCGGTTTTAAAAGTAAGCCTGATTCTTTTTCCGGCATTGTCATTTAGATTAATGGACACCGCAGACCAATCCTTAAACCAAACCGGGGCATCACCTTCACTAACACCCGACAACTGAAATCCGGGCAATGGTGATCCATAATGGCGAAATGTAAAAGAAGAACAGTCAATGGTTAAATTATCCGTCACATTCCTGATTTCTATTTCCATGCGTGGTTGTTCATTTTCCTGGTGATTTGGATCCTGGAATACCACTGCGTAATGATAGATAAGGTTGTACACATGCCGGTCTGCAGGAATTGTGAATTCATAAGATATACCTTCAGCCAAACCACCACCGGTATTATTTCCCAATCGAATAGAGTGACCGCTTCCATTAGGACAATTAACCGGGAAAAAACCATACGGGTCCAGGCCGGTTAAGCCATTTGTATTCATAGTATGTTGTTCATCAACTGGTCCACCGGTTGGGTAAAGGGAAATAACATTTTTTTGTCCGATCGCTTCTACATTACCCACAAAACATGTCCATCCGTTAAACGTGCCGGTCTCGAAATCCAGGTTAGGTGGACATTGTGAAGAGGATTGAAAGCTTGCAATACAAATTAAACAAGTGGCCCAAAAAAACTTTTTTAAGTTATAAAAGGGTAAATGGATAATATGAGGTATTCTATAAACCTGCATGAAGAGATAAATACTTATTAATTAGGAAGGCTGGTAACATTCAATCACCCAAAAAAATAAAATATTAAGAAACTGGATAGTTTTTCATTTGTAGGAAGCCACGTTCTAATCCCAGGCTTATAACCGTAATTTAGTTTTAATTGGTTGCTTATCCTGATATTGTTTTACATTTTTTTGCTGAATTTGAGAATCAGCTTTAATACAAGAACTTATAAAAAAATCAGGCATTCCTAAGAATGCCTGATTGCAATAAGATTTTATTTTATGCAGAAGGTCCTTCCTCTGCTATTGGGTTATCCTTTGCAAATTCATCTCTTTTTAGAGTAAACTGATCCTGCAATTCTGTTATTTTTTCTACAGCTGCATCAACCTCTTCATGAATTTCAGGTAACTTTTCTTCTAATTCACGCAAGCCAAGTTCCATATTATCTACTTCTATTTGGGAAATTTTTTTGAGCACTGAAGTCTGGCTGTTTTTCAGATCATCCAGTTCCCTGCTTATCTTATCCATTAAATTCAGTTTTTGACGGGGATCCATGTTTTTTTTATTTTATTTTTAAAAATACTGATGCTAAATACACCAGTTCATCAGGTAGAATTGCAATAAATAAGCCATACCTGTTTGGCACTATATAATTGTGGAATTAAAAATGTGTAGAAATCAGTTCAACTTGAGCAAAAGATGTCAGCAGATTAAGTCTTAAGAAGGAAATATTATTTGGCATAGAAATTACATAACCTTAATTGTTCTTGATTTGGGGTGTTTCGCAAGAATCTGAGAATATACCCATATTACCTGATCTGGATAATGCCAGCGCAGGAAAACAAGAATAAAAAGGGTTTAGTTTACTAGACCCTTTTTTTATTGCGCATTTTTGATTTTCTAAGGTTATGATAATTTCAGGATATTTGATCTGAAACTTTCATTTATGCTCGAAGTTACATTCTTACCTTTTCCCCTATTATATACGCAACGTCTTGTATTAAGGCAAATTACCAGGCAAGATGCAAAAGAAATCTTGAATTTAAGATCCAATGACCTGGTTATGCAATTTATTGGAAGACCGAAAATGACATCCGTGCAGGAAGCTGAAAGTTGGATTGAAAAATTTGATATTTCATTGGCTCAACAAGAAGGAATAAACTGGGCAATTTCTTTAAAGGGCAATAATACATTGCTGGGCACCATTGGTTTCTGGCGTTTGGAAAAGGAACACTTTCGTGCAGAAATTGGGTATCTCTTAAATCCCGACTTCCAGGGAAAAGGAATTATGAATGAAGCCTTTGAGCCAGTTTTGAATTATGGATTTGAAAAGATGAAACTTCATTCTATAATGGCGAATGTTTATCCTGAAAACAAATCCTCAATAAGGCTTTTAGAAAAAAATGGTTTTCAGCAGGAAGGATATTTCCGGGAAAACTATTTTCATGACGGCGTATTTACTGACACTTCGGTATTTTCACTGGTTATGGACAATGCCGACCAGAATATCACAAATTAAATAAATCCTATTAAGGATTTTTATAAAAATTTCTGCAAATGTTTGAAAAAGCAATTGAAACAGCGCTTCAATTTACACGGCCACTTCATACAATAACAAGGAGTTATGGGGGTTTAATAATGCCAGGGAGTTCAACTTTATTTTTTGTAAATAATCATGGCATGGCCATTACCTGCAAACATGTAGCGCAATTAATTCCCGGTGCAGAAAATATCAACAAAACTTATAACAATTTCCGGGAAGAAAGAAACAAACTTTTAAAGGACGGTAAGTTTAAAAGGTCTTTACAGGGATTAGAAATAAAATATAAATACCATAAAGAATCATCCATCCAGCTAAAAAATAATTTTATCAATTGCTTTGATAAGATAGAACAGATAACTGTTCATACACACCCGGAACTGGATCTTGCCATTTTAGTATTTAAAGGTTTTAACGAGATTAAATACCAGTCACATGCAAAATTCATTAAAACCAGCAGCCATATAAAACAAGGTAAATATTTATGCAGACTTGGCTTTCCATTTCCCGAATACAGCAATTTTAAACATGACCAGGATAAAGATGATATAGAATGGACTCAAACCGGGCAGGCGAGTTCACCTGCTTTTCCCATTGATGGAATCATTACCCGCCTGGCAGCAAATGCACAAGGTCAACCCATAACCGGCATTGAAATGAGTACCCCGGGTTTAAGAGGGCAGAGTGGAGGACCCTTGTTTGATACCCTGGGAAATGTATATGGTATGCAATATGCCACCCGGCATCTGCATTTAGGTTTCGATATTCGGGATAAAGAGATATTACATGCAGGAGAGAAAAAAAAGGTTTCCAATTTTCCGTTTTTACATGTGGGGCTTTGTGTTCATGTAGACCGGATCAAAGAATTTCTTCAACTACATAAAATAGACTTTTTTGAAACCGAAGATTAAAATTTAAATGATAAAAAATACTACAATAAATATTAGCTGCTTGTTTGGTATGAATAATGCATGACCAAATGAGTTAAATAGATTATCTTTTTAATTCAACAAAACCATTTTTATATGAGATTAAAACAATTTCCGGTATGGTGCATAGCCATAATGCTCAGTTTAGGTGTATTCACAGCTTGCAAAAACAAGAATAATGACCAGGACATTCAAGCCTCCATTTCTGAAAAATTACCGATGGGAGTAAATGCAAGTGTGCAGGAAGGAGTGGTAACGCTGTCGGGTTCCTGCCCGGATGCAAATTGCCGGACAAGTGCGGAACAAACTGCCAAAGATGTTAAAGGGGTTAAAAGTGTGACTAATAACATCAGCGTTTCCGTAGTAGGTACGGCACCTGTCGATATTGCCACAGATGATGCATTAACAAGTTCCGTTAATGCTGCAGTGAGTGCTTACCCGGGTGTAAATGCAACTGTTAATGACGGAGTGGTAACGTTAACAGGCACCATTAAGCGAAGTGATCTTCAGGCATTGATGCAAAGCATTCAGGCACTGAACCCTAAGCGTGTAGAAAACCAATTAACCGTAAATAATTAATTTTTAAAACTATGGCATTACAAAATAAATACCAGGAACTGATCAATGCGGCTCAATCAGCCGGCGTGGATAATTTACAAGTAAGGGAACAAAACAATGTATTATACATTGACGGAAACGCTCCTTCTGAGAAAGTAAAAAATGAACTTTGGGATATTTATAATAAACTGGATCCTGATTATCGCTCTGCAGATGTTGTTATGGACATCAAGGTAGCTGAAGGTGCCACCGAAGAATACGAAGTGGTGGCAGGTGATAGCCTGAGTAAGATCGGTCAAAAATATGGCGTGGATTGGAAAAAAATATATGAGGCGAATAAAGACCAGATTAAAAATCCCGATCTGATACATCCAGGCTGGAAATTGAAAATTCCGCGGTCTTGATAATATAAAAAATCAGTAAATTATAATTGTTGGAAGAAAGGCGATTTCGTTGATTTAATATTCAATGAAATCGCTTTTCTTGTTCAAGCACCCCCTATCTTCCAATCACTATTTTATCCATATAGGTTTCATTTCCTAATACCACTTTTACGGTATAAATACCAGTTGACCATTTTGAATGATTATTTAAAGTTATAATAGAAGGACCTGCAGGCAAATTTGTATGCCTGCTGGATTGCATTAACCTGCCTGCAATATCATAAATGGATATCTCAGCATTGGTAACTATTGAAGTATTAACAGAGATCCGGAGATAATCCTTTACGGGATTTGTCAGGATTTTTATTCCGGATAAAACATTACTCAGTTTTTGATTGATGATTTTGCTATACATAACCTGGCCATTTATCCCGGAAATTTTTAGCCTGTAATAAACCATTGTACTTTTGATATTGTGTAAGTCATCCGTTGTAGTATATGAAGCCTTTCCCATTTCTGCACTTTGAGCATTAATGCGCTCAATATGTGTAAAATGAATTCCATCAGAACTTCTTTCCAAATCATAATATTTGTATTCACCATTTTCCCAGACACTCCAATCCAATAAATATTTAATTCCACTTAATTTGCCTGAAAAATCAATTTTTTGTTCTGGAAGTACCGTACAAGTGGGTTCAAAAATTACCATAGTGGTATCTGATGCATAATCAGAACAACCTTGCTGTAATTTTTGTGTAACAATATAAGTACCTGCTGCATCTGCTGTTATAGAAGTTCCTGTAGTATTTCCAAAAATATTCCCATCAGGAGTTGACCATGTATATACGGAGGTTGCCACAGGATTAATTACCTGTATTTCTGCAATACCAATAGTTCCGCAAAAAATAGGAACATCTGATTGTATTTGTGCACGGGGCGCTAAAAAGAAATCAAATGGACCTACAAAATCTTTTAATTCAGCAGTAAAACTTGTTGATGCCCTGGTTTTCACAAGAACCCGGCGAAAAGGCATACCGCAATTGTTGCCACCTAATAACGTTACCGGGTCCAGGCCAAGCTTGGTAAGATTCACTGAAAATTCCATGTATTGACCTTTGATATATTCTGAAACTACACTGTTATCATCGCGAACTAAAGCAAAAGGTCCTGCCCATACGTTATTGTTGCTGGCCATACCCGTGTAAAAATCACCGGTAGTTTTTGGAAGAATACCAGCATAACCATATTGTGATCCGTTTGACGCACCATCAAATGTTCCCGTCCACGAAAATGCCTGAGGTGTCAATAATAAAGATGCCCTGTCAATCCATATTCTGGCTTCAATTTTAGTAAGGGCGCTGCTACTGTATTCAGCAGTAAAAACGATATCGCCTGGTTTAGTAATTTGGCCGGCTGCATCAAATTCCCACCTGGTATGCCCTGCATCAGGACCGTATCCATAAAATCTTAAAGAAGGCCTGTCATAATAAATATCGGTTTGGTACATTTCAAAATCAAAATACCTGTTACCTGTCGTGTTTTCAATGGATAAACCACCCATAAGCCATAAATTATAACTGGGATCTGGTCCGGCTCTTCTTACATGCACCATCATATCCAGGATATCATTTTTGTCAGGTATACTTTGTGCAACGGGTGTGCTCCATTCAGATGGATTCATTCCATTTTTATTGGAACCTGACGCAAAAATGGTAGAATCACTTCCATGATAATCACGGATAAAAACACCATCAATCAGCATCCTGTTATTAAGAATGGTATAAGAAGGATAGCGCATCATCCGGTAAAATGGAATTTTTCGGGAATTTGGGTCAGCAGCATATTGTGCTAATAATGCAGCAGCACCTGTCGTATCAATAATAAATTCACCCGGCCCTGTATTTCCCGGATATTTAAACCAGTCATCACTGCTTTGAACGGTGTTATATCGATAATTTGCCTGCAATTCTGCGTCCACGCCAAAGTTTGCATTAATAACCGGGGTAGTTATTTGTGCAGTAGATGTATAATAAATGGTTAGTAAAACAATAAAGGGTAAAAGTCTTTTCATAAGAACGGATTTAAGGTATTCAGTAAAGGTTAAAAGCGATACCCACTTTAAGGGTATCGCTCAACCTTCATTTGTTATTTACGCTGTACAATCCTGACTGAAATAGTTTCAGAATACATTACAGACCCATCAGGAAGTGTTCCTTTGATGCGGTAAAATGTTTCACCAGGATAAACTTCCGCAATGTTGAAAGAAAAGCGACCATTGTTGTTACCGCCTTTACTTTGCGTCTGGGAACTCATGGTTTCCAATGGATCAAACCAATCGCCATCAGTTGAATGTTGTATTTCAAATGATTCAACATTGTTGGCAACCCATTGCAGGGTAACGCCCCGGCCCTGACGATGTCCTTTAAAAAAAGGAATGTCATTTACAGCCTTTTTTTCACTTGAAATTTTCTGTTCTGTAGGATGTACAGTTTCAGTTGCATTCAAATTGCTTGTTGCGGTAAGGGATGCGACTGCGCATACCGTGATTAACTTCTTTAGAAATAATTGCTTCATGGGGTATAGAATTTTTGTTAAATCAAAACTACCCTCAATTAAAATCATTTCAAAGCAAACAGGCTATGTTTAACTACGCAGGTAGTTAGGTTTCATCCCATTGTAAATCTACGAGGGGTTTTAAGCAGCTTATTTTCAAAAGCTTTATTATTATTGGTTTGAATTCATAGTAAAAATCACTTATTACCATAAGTCTGCAATAATGTTGATAAATAATTTTGAAAAAAATTAGTTGATTGGGCAATAATCCTCCATTTTTTAAAAATGACTTGAATCCAATTCTGGAATTATTGATAGGTTGCCCTTAGGTTATTTAGCAACAGAGATCCGTACTTTTTTATTTTTTATTTTTTCATCTTTTATCGCTTGCAATACCATACTTACTTTGGATTTGCGGATAGCCACAAAAGAAAAAAAATCACTAACATCAATCAATCCGATATCTTCTTTTTTCAAATGTCCTTTATTAGCTAAAAAGCCCACTATATCAATTTTATTCACTTTGTCTTTTTTTCCAGCTGAAAAATACAATGTGGACCATTTAGGTTTTTCAGGAATAGGTAAATTAACAGGAACGGCAATTTCCTGGATTTCACCTGTGATATATGAAGGTAGCTTCTCATCGGGCGAAAGTATCAGAATGGCCGTCCCACTGGCATCCATCCTGGCAGTACGTCCATTGCGATGGGTGAATGCTTCTTCGTTTAATGGTATATGATAGTGTATGATATACCGGATATGCGGAATGTCCAACCCCCTTGAAGCCAGGTCAGTTGTTACCAGGATATTGGAACTGCCATTCCTGAATTTGCTCAATGCAGCTTCTCTTTCAGGCTGTTCAAGTGCGCCATGATAAAACACATTAACAATGCCCTTTTCCTTCAATAGATCACTTAACCGGTTCACCGCCTCGCGATGATTGCAAAATATGATTAAGGGCCGGTTACCCAACATGCATATTAAATTGAACAAGCTTTGTATTTTATCATTATCATCAGCTTTCACAAATTGAATGGCAAGGGCATCCGGTATTTCTCCGCTTAAAAAATTCAGTTTGCGGGGATTATCCATGCCAAGGAAGGCGGGAATAATATCCATATCAGTGGCGGAAGTAAGAAACCTTTTTTCTAATGTAATCAATGAAGATGTGATAAATGAAATTTCTTCCTGGAAACCCAGTTCCAGTGATTTATCAAATTCATCCAATACCAATGTATTTATGTATTGAGGATTTATATTTTGCCGGCGGAAATGATCGGCTATCCGGCCGGGAGTACCAATGATCAGGGCAGGTGCTTCTACCAGGTTTCTTTCTTCCGTTTCTCGTAAATGACCACCATAACAACAGGTTACTTTAAATCCGGATTGTAAACTTTTAAAAACCTTTTCAACCTGTAATGCCAGTTCACGGGATGGTGTAATAATGATCGCCTGTGTATGTAATAATTCAGGGTTAAGATTTTTTAATACTGGTAATAAAAAAGCCAGTGTTTTTCCTGATCCTGTAGCAGAAAGTAAAACCAGGTCACCAGTTTCCTGGGTGGCTTTAATAAAAGCTTGCTGCATTTCATTCAATTCCGAAATATTAAGCTGAGATAGTATTTTTTTTATAGATATAGATTTCTGTTGCATGCTGCAAAATTATCAATTAAGCTTCATGTACATTCAGATCATTTTTACATTCAATAAAGTGTATAATTGATATCTTCATTACTATGAAAGCGGCAACTGTACAGGATATTAAACAGGAATTAACCACCCTGAAGCATAACGAACTGCTGGCCATTAATCTTAGGCTGGCCAGGTTTAAAAAAGAAAACAAAGAATTGCTCACTTACATTCTTTTTGAAGCGCATAATGAACCCGGTTATGTTGAAGGTATAAAAAGAGAAATTGATGAACAAATGGAGTCGATCAACAAGAGCCAAATTTATTTTGCCAAAAAAAGCATCCGGAAAATACTCAGACTGGTAAATAAATACACCAGGTACAGTTCTTCCAAACAAACAGAAGTTGAACTGCTCATTTATTTCTGCAAAAAATTAAAAATATCCGGGCTCCCTTTGCACAAAAATGTAGCGTTGAGTAAACTTTATGAAAATCAAATGATAAAAGTTAAAAAAATAATGAAGGCGTTGCATGAAGATATTCAATATGACCTTAACAGGGAACTCGAAGAATTGGATTAGAAGTTTATTCTTGATACTTAACATCCAGTGCTTCAAATTCCTTGTGGTATTTTCCGGGTAAAATAACTTTTTTTACAAACCCATCCAACTGAATGAACCGGGTAAATTTATAAATAATAAGCGCCGGCATTAACCAGGAAAAACTACGCATTCCAAGAAGTGATTTGATTTGTCTTGGTATTACCATTACTTGTCCTTCCAGCAAAATCCAATACCTGATATATCCTAAGTGCTTTTTATACTGCCGATAAAGATCAATGGTGTATGCAGATTTTTCCATGTCATTTTTCATATGGTGTTCCCTGGCACCCAGCCATGAAGTATAAGTAACCGGAAGCGATTGAAGATTCATTCTTTGTCCCATTCTGAAAAACACATTATACACTTCTTCTTTTTCAATCATGGTCATTTTCCGCTCCATTAATTCAAACGATGCAATGGAATAGTAGATCAGCATAAATAAAACGTCGCGGTAGGCCCAATCAGGAATTTTGGACTTCCTGTTTTTTTCTACTGTAGCATGTATGGCAGTAATCTGGTCAATAGCTTTCAATGCATCTTCCTTATTTGAAAAAACAATTTTCCGGGCGTAACTAACGGTACTGAATAAACGCCCAAGTGGGTCCGTGGGTAATCTGCCTGTAAAATATAACCAATCCACCGCCTTATTTAATGCAAATTCTGCTGCCGCTCCGGCAAAGATGAAAAGCACCGTATCTGCTTTACCCCAAATTTTACGAACTATTGATCCTTGTTGTACAAACTGTTCCATATAATAAAATTATCAAGATTTAATTCCTAAACCCTTATATTATCACTCAATCCATTAGACAGCCAATTTTGAAAGCTGGCTCAATTTTTATATAAATCAGTGAGTATGAGCAGATTAATAATAGTATCGAACCGTTTACCATTCTCCATAGATAAAAAAGAAGATCAGCCTTTTTTGCGTCAAAGTTCAGGTGGTCTTGTTTCTGCCCTTGTAAGTTATTTTGAAAATACCGGCTCTTCAGTATCCAAATTCAAAGAACATATATGGATAGGTAGCGTGGATTTTTCTCCACAGGATTGGGAGCAGGTAGAACATCAATCTAAAACAAGCGATTTTTCAGTTGAACCCATTTTCATTGAGGATGAAATTTACGATCTGTATTATAACGGATTTTCCAATTCAATACTTTGGCCGCTGTTTCATTATTTTCCATCGCTGGCAGAATTTAATGAATCGTATTACGAAGCATATATCCAGGTAAATTTTAAATTTGCTGAAAAAATTCTTTCCATTGCAAAAGACGATGATGTTATTTGGGTGCATGATTACCAACTCATGCTATTGCCTCAAATTCTAAGAAAAAAGAATACGGAACTGACCATCGGATACTTTCTTCATATTCCATTCCCGAGTTACGAAATATTCAGATTATTATCTACTTCCTGGAAAAGCAATTTACTCAAAGGAATACTGGGAGCTGATTTAATAGGATTTCATACACATGATTATGTACGTCATTTTATACAATCCTCAAAAATGATCCTGAAAGTGGATGAACAATATAACAATATTCAATACCAGGGCCGGCATATAAAAGCAGATCTTTTCCCATTGGGCGTTAATTATAAAAAATTTAATTCAGCCGGTTTGGATGAAGATGTAATCACTTTACGGGAGGGGATAAGAGATAAAATGCCTGGCACCAAAATCATTTTTTCGGTTGACAGGCTTGATTATTCAAAAGGCCTGATGAATCGCTTACAGGGATTTGAATATTTCCTGGACCAATATCCCGAGTGGATCGAGCGGGTTGTATTTATTTTCAACCTGGTGCCATCACGGGACGGGATACCCGCTTATATGGAAGGTAAAAGTTCAATTGAAGAAAAAGTAAGTGAAATAAACGGGCGCTTGGCAACTTTAAACTGGCAACCCATTATTTACCGGTACAATCATCTTTCATTCCAGGAATTGGCAGCATTGTATCAATCTGCTGATGTTGCCTTTATAACACCATTACGAGATGGAATGAACCTGGTTGCCAAAGAATTTGTTGCCAGCAGGGCCAACCAGGATGGTGTTTTGATTCTTAGTGAACTTGCCGGTGCCGCCAGTGAATTGGGAGAAGCCGTAATGGTTAACCCAACGGATACCAAAGAAGTAGCCACTGCCATTGATACTGCTTTGAAAATGCCTTTGAGTGAACAAAAATCCCGTATGGAACCTATGCAAAAAAGATTGCAGCAATATGATGTTGTAAGATGGGTTAAGGATTTCCTGGATCAATTAGAGAATATCAAAAAAGAACAGGCTAATCAACAGGTAAAAATGTTAGATGATAAGAGCCTTGTGAATATTATAAAACAATTTGAATCTGCAGAAAAGAGATGCATTTTACTGGATTATGATGGAACACTTTCCGCCTTTACTAAAAATCCGGCTCATGCACAACCTAGTGATGAAGTAATAAACCTTTTAAAAAATCTAACTTCTGACAAAAAAAATGAAGTAGTTATTATAAGTGGGCGTGATCCTGATACACTGAATCAATGGTTAGGGCATTTACCAGTACATTTAGTAGGAGAGCATGGTGGATTTATCCGCATAAAAAATACCACTACCTGGGAAAAGCAATCTGCAACCGGGCCAGAATGGAAAGACCAGATAAGGCCGATCCTGGAACTTTTTGTAGCACGATGTACAGGTTCCCTGGTTGAAGAAAAAAAGAATACGCTAACCTGGCATTATCGTAACACACACCCCGATCTTGGTTTTATACGATCCAGAGAATTATTGAATAATCTTTCTCATCTTACTGCCAATACACCTTTACAGGTTATTGATGGCAATAAAGTTCTGGAAATTCGCCTGCAGGGAATCGATAAAGGTATCACAGCTCTTAAGATGGTTAAGCTGTTAGACCCGGATTTTATTATTTGCCTGGGGGATGATACAACAGATGAAGATATGTTCAAAGCCCTGGACGATATAGCCATAACAATAAAAATCGGGACAGCAGGAACCGCTGCACAATATAGTATACCATCTCAACTGGATGTTATGCCATTATTACAACAATTCACCAGCAAGGAGATCAATCAACCTGGCCATATACCCCATATGCAGCAAGATTGATTAATTCAAGATCATTATCAGGTATTGAAAAGTATAAAAACATTTTATTTACTTTAGATGCTTATGGCAATGTTATTTAAAAATATAAAAGCCCTTGTTAATACACGTGAGTTTTCCCAAATGCTTAAAGGAAAATATCTTGCTGAACTTCCCACAATTTTTGATGCTTATCTTTTTATAGAAAATGATGTTATTATTGATTTCGGATCTATGCAGAATCTGCCAGCAGGCATGAATAAAATACCGGAAAAAGAAATAATTAATGTGCAGGGCAGATATGTTTTGCCTACCTGGTGTGATTCGCATACCCATATAGTTTATGATGGCAGCAGAGAAGACGAATTTATAGACAAGATCAAAGGATTGAATTATGCGGAGATCGCCGCCCGTGGGGGTGGTATTTTAAATTCTGCCCGTAACCTGCAAAATGCCAGTGAAGATGCCTTATTCTCCCAGGCCTGGCAAAGACTGGATGAAGTCAGCAAACTTGGTACTGGTGCCATTGAAATAAAAAGCGGTTATGGATTAACGGTGGAATCGGAATTAAAAATGCTGCGTGTGATCAAAAAGCTTAAAGAAAAATCAGGTTTGATCATCAAATCCACTTTTTTGGGAGCACATACTTACCCGGCAGAATTTAAGGAAAACCACCAGGGATATATAGATATGATCATCCATGAAATGTTACCGGTAATTGCCCGTGAAAGACTGGCAGACTATATTGATGTTTTTTGTGAGACTGGTTTTTTTTCACCCGAAGAAACAGAAACCATTTGCAGGGCTGGAATGCAATTTGGATTGAAACCAAAGATACATGCTAACCAATTGTCTTTATCAAAAGGCGTTGAAACGGGTGTAAAATTAGGTGCTGTATCAGTAGATCACCTGGAAACGATGAATGATGAAGCTATAAATGCTCTAAAACATTCAAAAACCATAGGAACGTTATTGCCATCAGCGGCTTTCTTTTTACGAATGCCATATCAACCTGCCCGTCAATTAATAGACGCCGGATGCGCCATTTCACTGGCGTCAGATTTCAACCCCGGTTCCAGTCCCGGGGGAAATATGAATTTTGTAATCTCACTGGCCTGCATACAAATGAAAATGTTTCCCGAAGAAGCCATTAACGCCGCAACACTAAATGGCGCTTTTGCCATGGAAGTAAATGAAAAAGCGGGGAGTGTTACGAAAGGCAAAAAAGCAAATTTCATCATAACCAAACCTATACCATCTCTTGCATATCTGCCTTATAGCTTTGGTTCAAACAATGTTGAAAAGGTGATGATCAATGGACAATTTATTTCCTAAATAGGATATTATAATATTCTTATCTTCCTGTTATACACTATAAGGAAAATTATATGAAGCATTTTAAATGGTATAATAAACAGGATGCATTATCGCTCACTAAATTGAGACGGTTTGAAACCAAGCTGGGTGAAACCATACACCTGGTGAAAGATAGCAAGGATTGGAGGATGCTTTTACAAAATCATACCGCACAATATGTACTATTCGGTATTCCGGAAGATATAGGTATCAAAGCAAACAGTGGGATAGGAGGAGCTGATACAGCCTGGCTTTCATTTCTGCAAAGTTTTCTCAATGTTCAAAGCAATGATTTTTTTTCGGGAGAAAATATTCTTTTATTAGGTCACTTTGATTTTGGAGATATTCAATACCTGATCGAAGCTAATGCACATGGACCGGAAGAAAAGTTGCAAGCTTACCGCCATGCTGTAAGTACGATTGATGATGAAGTAGAAGAATTGGTGAAGTCAATAACAGAATCAGGTAAACTCCCGATTGTAATCGGTGGTGGTCATAATAATGCTTATCCACTCATCAAGGGATCAGCTAAAGGATGGCATAAAAAAGGTCAGATACCACTGGCACAAATAAATTGTATAAATCTTGATGCACATGTAGATTACAGACCCATAGAAGGCAGGCATAGCGGAAATGCATTTCGTTATGCGGCAGAGGATGGCTACCTGGAAAAATATTGTGTAATCGGTTTACACGAAAATTATTTACCACAGAATATTTGGATGGATATAATCAATAATCCTTTCATGGATTGCATAACTTACGAAGATATTTTTGTCCATGAAAAAAGAAGCTTTATACAGTCTGTGGCACATGCAACCGGTTTTACAGAAAGCACCATGGCAGGCATTGAACTGGATCTGGATTGCATTGAAAATGTTTTATGCAGCGCTGCAACACCAAGTGGAGTGTCTGCATTGCATGCCAGGCAATATGTTGCATTTTCCGCTATGGATGCGAAGCCTGCATATTTACACATCTGTGAAGGTGCAACCCGGCTGTCAGATGGCAGCATGAATAATTCTACCGGGAAATTGATCAGTTATTTAGTCAGCGATTTTATTAAAGCACATAATATTTCTTAATTAAAAAGAGTTCATTAAAATTCTTTCGTGCAAACAAAATCTTTAGGCTACCCGCATAAATTTGAAATTCCCTTTCACTAATATTTTGTGGAATCATGAATAATTACGAAACCAATTTGGATTCCAGTTCCATAATTTTTTCGAAAGCATTTTCATAAGACTTATTAAGCCGTTCCAGTTCATTGGATGCAGATTTATAATCCATTTCTGCCTTTATAAAAGTATCTTTTTGAGTATAAACTGCAGGATCTGAAAGAGAAAGTTCTAATTTCTTTTTTTCTTCATTCAACAAAGCTATTTTTTCTTCCAGTTGTTGAAAATTGCGTTGATGTTTTTGTAATTCTTTTTTAGCCTCTTTGTTGATCGGCGTATTATTATTCTGTTGGGGTAGAAGAGTCGTTTCGGCCTGGATGTCAGTTTTAGGTTTTTCTTTTTTGGCGGATTCCTTTTCTTTCTTGTCCGAAGTATCCGCATTTCGGCCCATTCTTTCCTTCCATGCTACATATTCTTCGTAACCACCTTTAAATTCTTTGATTTCACCATCAATAATTTCCCAGATCTTATTGGCTGTTTTTGAAATAAAATAACGGTCATGGCTAACCAGTAATAAACTGCCTTCATATTTATTCAATGCATCAACCAATAATTCACAACTGTGCATATCCAGGTGATTGGTAGGTTCATCGAGCAATAAAAAATTTGATTTACTGATGATGGTCTTTGCCAATGCAACTCTTGCCTTTTCACCTCCACTTAAAACCTTAATCCTTTTATCCGTATCATCTCCACTGAAAAGAAAACATCCTAAAAGCGATCTCAATTCCAGATCCGTTTTCTTACTGCCACATTCTTTCATTTCTTCAAGAACGGTATTATTCAGATGCAGGGCTTCCAGCTGATGCTGTGCATAAAAACTTTCTTCAACATTATGTCCCCATTTTCTTTCCCCCTTAAAACTTTCTGTGCCGGCAACAATCCGCAACAAAGTAGATTTACCCTTACCATTAGCACCTATTAAAGCAATTTTATCTCCACGGTCTATTTCCACCGATGTATTTTCAACAATTTTTATATCACCAAACGATTTTGAAATATTTTTTAATTCACACAAAACCCTTCCAGGTGTTTTGTCAACCTGAAAATTGAGGCGAATATCTGGTCTCTCTATGGAAACATCAGCTATCCTGTCAAGCTTTTCCAGTCTTTTTACAATACTTTGTGCGGCCGCAGCTTTTGAAGCTTTGGCTTTGAAACGCTCCACAAACTTTTCCTGCTGGCGAATATAATCCTGCTGATTTTCGTATGCCCTTTGCTGAAGTTCTACCCGCTGCACTTTTTCCGTTTCAAAAAAATCATAATTACCATTGTAAATATGCAGTTGCTGTTGATAGACCTCTACGATCTTTGTTACCATCCTGTTCAAAAAATACTTATCGTGACTTACAATTACTACTGATCCTTTATAATGTTGCAGGTATTTTTCCAGCCACTCTATAGATGGAAGGTCAAGGTGATTTGTTGGTTCATCCAATAATAAGAGGTCGGGTTGTTGCAGGATCATTTTGGCCAACAAAACCCGCATACGCCATCCACCGCTGAATTCTTCATAAGGACGTTGCAGATCCTGGTTGCTGAAACCCAATCCCTGGAGCACTTCCTCTGTTGTATGATGAATACTATAACCATCCAGTGTTTCCATACGGTGCAACATATCACTGTATTCATGCAACAAAGATTCCTGTTCTGCTTTTGGTAAATGATCGGAGTGCTCTAATTTCTTTCCTGTTTCTTCTATATCATTTTCCAGCTTTAAAACTTCTTCAAATGCTCCCATGGCAACCTGTAAAATAGTTTCTTTGGTATCAAAACTCAATAAGTCCTGGTGCAAATAACCTATGGATGTACCGCGGCTGCGTTCAACCGAACCGGCAGACGGCAGGTATTCACCCACAAATAATTTTAGGATGGTTGATTTTCCTGTTCCATTATAACCTACGAGTCCAATTCGTTCTTCGGGTTGAATATGCCAGGTGGCATTTTCAATGATAGCCCTCGCGCCAAATTCAAATGTTACATTTTGTAATCCTACAAGCATGAAAAAAAATTTGAGTGTAAAAGCAAATCGGGCATTTATCCAACCGCCTTTTTTAAACAGGTGCAAAAATAAAGCAATTCCCAGGTGTAACCGCTATCAACTATTTTTGTAACACCATTTTAATGGTTCTTTTCCATTTTAAGAGCAAATAAGAAAATATGATATGAAATAACCTTTCCAGTGGCTGATTTCACAATGAAAGAAGTATTTTTAAAGTTAATTCCGGTTTCTGAATCAGGATATTAACACTGCTAAAAATTGTAAGAATTTATGAAAAAAGGATTATTAATTGTTTTGTTACTTATATCTGCCGCATTGATATGGTTTGTTTTTATCCGAAAGCCAGCAGATGTCAAAGAAACTGAAAAGCAACAGCCGGTTGTTGTTAGTAAACACAATGATGCATTTAACCAGCATTTTAATGCCATGATTACAGACTACCACCAAATGACAGAGGCATTTGTAAATTGGGATAAACCGGCTATTGAATCTAATGCTTCGGATTTAATGAAAAGCATCGATGAACTGCAAATGGATGATCTCAAAAAGGATTCAATGATTTATGAAACCGCTATAAGTTATTGGCAAAATGCAAGGCAGTCTATTCAGAGTATTCAATCCATGGAAGATCTTGAATCAAAAAGAAGGTCATTAAATGTTTTATCCGATAACCTTTATAACCTGGTTAGGACGGTTCGGTATGACCAGGCAAAACTTTATTGGCAACAATGCCCGATGGCATTCAATGACACTGAATCAGGTTTCTGGTTAAGTGAAACAGATGCTGTACGAAATCCATACCTGGGCACAAAACATCCTAAATATGGAAAAGGTATGTTAACCTGCGGAGAGCCGATTGATACGCTAAATTTTATGAATACTGGCATGAATCCATAAATGGTCAACATTGAATGGATTAATAGTTATATGATGAATATCAATTTGTCTGCTCATCTTTTCCTTCTGTGCTTATTATTTGTTGGACGTATATCACCAACAAAGTCTCATAAATGATAAAAAGCAACTGAATGCTTGATAAGTTTAATGGCATACTGTTGTAAAAAATACAATCTCCGAATTCTTACCATTTCTTCGCATAAAAATTACAGTATGCAACCAGTTTCCCCGGGAAATTTATACCAGTATCTTGAAAATGGATACATCAAAACCACTGTAAAAAAATTGTTAGATTGAATCCAAAATTTTTCAAAACATTTACCAGTTTAAAATTTCCCCTTTAACTTCCTATAAGAACACTTGCATTCTTTTTATTCTCTTTGCTCATCATCATCCTCGTAATCTTCTTGTTCTGGTGCTTCTTCCACAGGTCCTGGTTGTGGCTGTACCAGATTTCCACCTGTGTAAGTTGTATCCCCAAAATTTCCGCCAGTATATCCTATCATTCCATCGCCATCAAGATCCGGAATTTCATCAAAATTTTCATGCTCCTGGTTTGGGGTAGACGCCGGATCTTCTGTTCTTAAAAGTTTATTTTCTTTATTGGCATCTTCCTTAGGTTTTCTTTCGTCGTTCATAATGGTATGTTTTTAGATTCAGATTATTCTATGTAATTCTTATGCCTCTTGTCCCGGGTAGTTTGTCGATGGTATCATCTTTGCAATAGAAAAAGAATTATATATAAAAAAAATTTAAGTTTATTAAGATAAATTGATTCAAATGAAAAAAATAGTGTTATTTATTGGATTAACTTCTTCATTTATATTGTTGGATTCGTGTGCAACGAATCCTGTTACTGGAAAGAAGCAGGTTGTATTAATGTCTGAAGAGCAGGAAATCGCAATGGGTAAAAATGCAGACCCACAGATTGTTGCTCAATTTGGATTATATGAAAATGCTGCATTGCAAAGTTTTATTACAACCAAAGGAAAACAAATGGCGGCCATATCACATCGGCCCGGATTAAATTATGAATTTAAAATTCTGGATTCAGAAGTTCTGAATGCGTTTGCTGTTCCTGGTGGTTACGTATATTTTACCCGCGGCATTATGGCCCATTTTAATAATGAGGCAGAATTTGCAGGTGTATTGGGACATGAGATCGGGCATATTGCAGCAAGACATTCCGTGGAACAACAACGAAATGCAATGTTGGGTCAATTAGGTATTATTGCCGGTGTAATTATTTCTCCTGAGTTTGGCCAATTTGCTGAAGCAGCTTCACAAGGTTTAGGCCTATTACTTTTAAAGTTTGGTCGGGATGCAGAAATAGAGTCTGACCGGTTAGGTGTAGAATATAGTTCCAAAATTGGTTACGATGCAACTGAAATGGCAGGCTTTTTCAATACACTGGAAAGGCAAAGCCAGGCTGCAGGTTCACAGGAACTTCCTGATTTCTTGTCAACCCACCCTAATCCAGGTGATAGAAATGCAACGGTGGCAAAGCTAGCCACGAAATGGAAAAAACAATTAAACTTAACCAATCCGGAAGTTAACAGGAATGAATACCTGAAAAGAATTGAGGGCCTGATATATGGTGAGGATCCTAAGCAAGGTTTTTTAGAAAATAATGTTTTTTATCATCCGGAATTAAAATTTCAATTTCCTGTGCCAACTAACTGGAATTACCAAAATACACCTCAAAGTGTACAAATGGCACCGAAAGATGGCAAAGCAATGATGATGCTTACACTTGCTCCAGGAACTTCACCTCGGCAAGCCGCGGAGGCATTTGTTCAGCAATACAAGTTGCAGGTTAAAGAATCCAGGGAATTAACGGTAAATGGATTGCCGGCGATGGCTATTATCGCAGACCAACAACAGCAACAAACCGGAGCAGTCATAAGAACCATGTCTTACTTTATTCAACATGGTGGAAATATTTACCTGATCTTAGGGGCATCTGGTTTAAATGATTTTAACAATTATTCGGCGGCTTTCAACAGCACCATGCAAAATTTCCGTCCGTTAACAGATGCTTCCAAGATCAATAAGAAACCTGAACGGATCCGTATTAAAACGGTCAATGCTAATACTACATTAGAACAGGCTTTGCGAAGTTTAAATATGCCTACCTCTAAAATGCAGGAGCTTTCTATTTTAAATGGGATGAACCTGAATGAACAGGTAGCTAAAGGCACATTGATTAAAGTGTTGGGCGAATAGTATAGAATAAAACGGTTTAACTTTAAATGCGGTCAAATTTGTCCGCATTTTTTATGTAACAATGATGGATATTCGAAAACAGAATACTTATTGACAGCATTCTATTCAATGATGCTTTGATTATGGTAAAGACTATCAATTCATCATTACTCGGGTGTAAATTTATTACCTGGATTTGATCATCAGTGAAATCAACAGGAAATGCTGTAAATTCAGGTAGGTTAAGGAGCTGGTTATTTTTCACATTAAAAAAGAATAACCATGGAACTAACAGTTGAAATAATCAAAATGGCCCAAAGCATTCTCAATGAAAAGGGGCTTAAAGCAGGATTAGTAGATGGTATTGCCGGCAAATCAACCATCAATGCCCTGAATCGTGTAAAAGAAATTCCTAAGAGTTGGACCAAGGAAAAGAAGATCACGGCACTGATCCAGTTATACGCAAAGGATCGTGGAATTGATCCTGGTAAAATAGATGGACTCTGGGGCATCCGTACATTGGAAGCTTTTAACCAATTGAAACACCAGCTACTCTTTGGATTTACGGAAAATCCATGGCGGCCCGAAGAAATTATAAGGCCGGCTAATCCTAATAACTGGCCTTTACAAACCATTAATGAATTAAACCAATTTTATGGACATGCCTCTGCATCCGGAAACCGGCAAATCACCAGCATGATATTTCCTTATCCAATGATAATCGCCTGGGATGAAAAAGTCACCGTAAAACGTATAAGCTGCCATAAAAAAGTAAAGGACAGTATTAGTTCAGCATTGGAAAAAGCATTGGATCATTATGGAATAGCTGCCATTAAAGAACTTCGACTGCATTATTTTGGAGGATGTTTTAACTACCGCCCCATGAGGGGAGGTACCATGCTTAGCACGCATTCCTGGGGTATTGCGCTGGATTTTGATCCGATGAATAACCAGCTAAAATGGGGAAGGGATAAAGCGAAACTGGCAAAACCTGATTATCAAAAATGGTGGGAGATCTGGGAATCTGAAGGATGGGTAAGCCTGGGCCGCCAGCGTAATTATGACTGGATGCATGTACAGGCAACTAAGTTGATTAGTTGATAAGTTTGATCAGTGCCTGTGTATATAACGTTAATGGCTATTTGCAAAAAAATTTTTGACATTAAAAAAGCCATCCGATGATGGCTTTTTTAAGCAAGTAGAAATATATGGTTGTTCCGAAACAGTTAATTACTGGTATTGAATATAAAGTGGTTTAGGAGTAAATTTTACCAGTTCTTCCGGTTGATACAATCCGTTCTTGTCTTTCTTTGTATCATTCTTATAAAATATTTTAAAACCTGCGAACTGAACGGGTTCACGATAAATATAACGTAACCACGTTGACCGTTTCAATACTTTGTCTCCCCAACCATCCATATCCATGATAATCTGAACTTCGGGTACAGTTTTAATTTCTTTATAATTAGTAACCATTCCCTGAGTAAACCGATGAATAACCAGCATTTTGGGAGGAAGGTTATTTTTCCTGACCAATTCAGCCAGGTAATCAATGGCTACATTAATATCTTTTGCATCAAATGTCCCGATGCGTTTTCCGGGTGCTACACCTGCTTGCATGGCAAATTCAGGATCTATCCCCAGGTGAACACCTGGTTGGGATAAATATTTTTCAAGTTGCGGCACTTCTTCTCCCAATGAGCTATGACCTATTTGAATATCAACAAAAACAAGGGCGTTAATTTCTTTTGCCCAATTCATAATGGTATCAATCTGGTGGAAAGGCATGCGCATCCGGTATTTACCATCCTTGCCCGGTGCCAGTTGGGCCGTTACAGCTATATAATGCAAGGCAGGTAACACAGGAAGTTCAGGTTCTGCAGCCTGCCAATTTGCAACTTCTTCTTTTAATCTATTAAACATTGAATCCTTAGGAAACTCACCCAAAATACCCATTCGGGTTGAATACAAATTGCCATAATAAGCAACGATGCGGTTGAAGGGTAAAATAGCACCTGGCAGGGGATACGCTGTTTTTACAGGCCATAAATTATTGGTGTCGTTATTACTCATTGAGGTCAACATCTGGTTATACAATACCGTATCCAAAACATTGGATTTAACATTTGTAACCGGGCTATTAATGGAATCTTCGGCATTTGTACCGGTAATAACTTCTTCAGTTTTTGATTCATTACAACTAATGAAAGCTGCCATTATTAACAGGAGCAGGTGAGAACCAGTGAACTTTTGATTTTTCATAAAATAAGATAAGTATGGCCTATACGATTAATTGACCAAGGAATACATAACGGGAATCATGCCAGTTTGTTTCAAAAGCCAATCTTTTTTTTCAAGCTTCAAATTTATAATTTTTTTGGATGAATGTGGTGGTGATTTTAGAATAAAGCAGTGTCAATAGCGGGAATAGTTTTTGCAATTTATAAAATACAAAAATTTAAAAATTAATCTCATTATTATGGAAAACGAACAATCATATGTACATGATAAGATTACGGTGAATGTTGGCAACACTGAAAGAATCCTTTCCGCAGGCCTGGGAGCTTTCCTGGTTTTCAACAACATTGGAAAACCAAGCCTGGGAAAATTATTAACTGGTGGTTATTTACTGTACAGGGGTGCTACAGGACATTGCCCCTTATATTCCTTAGCTGGAAAAGATAATTTACCTGATCCTGTTAAGAACATAAACATACGTACCAGTTTTTTGGTAAATAAGTCACGGGATGAAGTGTATACTTTTTGGCGCAAATTAGAAAACATGCCCTTGTTTATGAACCACCTGGAAACTGTGAAAGAAATGGATTCAACCCGGTCACATTGGAAAGCAAAAGGACCCGCGGGAATTGGAAGCATTGAATGGGATGCGGAAATAGTAAAAGATGAACCTGGCCGATTATTAGGATGGAGTTCTTTGCCCGGCGCAGATGTTGAAAATGCAGGAAAAATTGATTTTCATGATGCTGGATTAAATCAAACAAAGCTTGATGTGGTTATTTCTTATCGACCACCATTACGTAATATCAGTGCAGGGATTGCCAGGTTATTTACTCCCGGATTTGAAAAAATGATCAGATCCGATGTAGAGAATTTTAAAACTTATATCGAAAATATTGATATGCCGACAAAGGAAACAGAACCCGGCATGATGCATTGATCAAATGAGATCAATAATGAAAAGGTTTATGGTGAAACGCTCCATAGACCTTTTTTTGTAGTCCGTGCTTCTTGTTGCAATTCATAAAAATGATCAGCAAATTTTACATTTGGTGGAATGGTCAGGATAATAGCAAAACCATTTTTAATAAGATCGGCATTTACAAATGTGCCATCTTCCAGGTATGCATAAGCCAATGTTCTGCCATATTGATCCAATAAATCTACATCATAAACAAGCCTGACTTTTTTACCTTTTAATAACTGCGTTAAATACATTTTTGCTTCCTTTCCATAAACGCCCATTTCTTTTTTAAAAGATTTTCTGGATTCAGGTGCATCAATCCCAATCAACCGAATCTTAATGCCTTTAGCCGTTCCATCATCGACCCAAAAAGTATCACCATCAACAATTTTTTTTACAGGAAAAAATGCAGGCGCATTTAATACATGGGTAGATTGTGTAGCTGTATCGCAGGAACAGCAAAGAAATAAAGAGAGTAGAAAAATAAAAATACCTGGCTTCATGGATATACTGTTCGTATTTCAAAATAAGGATAAATGTTTTTATTGAAGTACCCTCTCTATTATAAAATAAAAAACCCCGAAGCCCGGGGTTTCGATATAAATAAAATAAATTTTATAAAACGATTGTCTTATTGTCAGCCACTTTAGTGATTGGTTTTACTTCAATGATCTTTTCTGACTTTACTTCATCATCAATTACATCAGGCCCTGTCCCATAAATTTCTGCAAGGGTAGGAGCAATAACCAATGATACGATAGACATTAACTTGATCAGGATGTTCATTGATGGACCAGATGTGTCTTTAAAAGGATCTCCTACAGTATCACCCGTAACAGAAGCCTTATGTGGTTCTGATTTTTTGTAAAACATCTCACCATTTATTTCAACACCTTTTTCAAAAGATTTTTTTGCATTATCCCAGGCACCACCGGCATTATTCTGGAACATACCCATTAAAACACCACTCACCGTAGCTCCGGCTAAAAATCCACCCAAAGCTTCAGGACCCATAACGAAACCAATGATCAATGGAGAAAGAATTGTTATAGCACCAGGCAACATCATTTTTTTGATTGAGGCTTGTGTAGAGATGGCAACACATTTATCATATTCAGGTTTCCCGGTTCCTTCCATAATACCAGGAATCTCCCTGAACTGGCGGCGAACTTCTTCCACCATTGCCATGGCAGCTTCACCCACCGCACGGATCGCTAATGAAGAAAATATGAATGGTATCATTCCACCTACAAACAAACAAGCCAGAACATCGGCTTTATAAATATCAATTCCCTCAATACCTGCAACACCTACAAAGGCTGCGAACAATGCCAGGGCAGTCAGCGCAGCAGATGCAATGGCAAAACCTTTTCCGGTAGCTGCAGTAGTGTTACCAACAGCATCCAGAATATCTGTTTTTTCACGTACTTCTTTTGGCAATTCACTCATTTCAGCAATGCCACCAGCATTATCGGCTATAGGGCCAAAAGCATCTATGGCTAATTGCATAGCAGTGGTTGCCATCATACCTGCGGCGGCAATGGCCACGCCGTATAAACCGGCACATTCATAAGAACCCCAGATACCACCTGCTAACACTAAAATGGGAAGAAAAGTAGATTCCATACCAACGGCTAAACCTCCAATTACGTTGGTAGCATGTCCTGTAGATGATTGTCGGATGATACTCATTACGGGTCTTTTACCCATAGCGGTATAATATTCCGTGATGATGCTCATCAGCGCTCCTACCAATAAACCTACACCGATAGCACCCATTACACCCCATTTGGTAAATGGAATTCCACGAAGGCTCATATTTTCAGGTAATAACCAATAAACCAATCCAGCCGCTGCAATGGCAGTTAACACTATTGATCCCCAATTACCCATGTTCAAAGCTCGTTGAACATTGTCTGTACTAATGCCAGCCTTATCACTTATGCGAACAAAAAATGTTGCAACAATTGAAAATAGGATTCCAACACCGGCAATCAGCATAGGGAGAATGATGGGAGAAAATCCGCCTAAAACATCTTCACCAATAACTATAGTTTGCTGCCCTAAAACGATGGTAGCCAAAACGGTGGCAACATAAGAACCAAACAAATCGGCACCCATACCGGCCACATCACCCACATTATCACCTACGTTATCTGCAATGGTTGCAGGGTTGCGGGGATCATCTTCAGGAATTCCAGCTTCCACTTTACCAACAAGGTCGGCACCTACGTCTGCTGCTTTTGTATAAATACCACCACCCACACGGGCAAACAGTGCAATAGATTCCGCACCTAAAGAAAACCCGGTTAATACTTCAATGGTTTGGAGCATTTCGGCAGAATTAACACCGGCTTCCGGGGCAAAAATTTGTTTTAAAACAATGTATAATCCACCAAGACCAAATACGGCAAGTCCCGCAACACCCAGTCCCATGACGGCACCACCTGTAAAGGAAACATTCAATGCCTTACTTAAACTGGTTCGGGCCGCTTGTGCAGTCCGGACGTTTGCCTTGGTAGCCGCTCTCATGCCAATGTATCCAGCTACAGCACTTAAAACAGCACCCACAACAAACGCAATGGCTATAGTCCAGTGTGAATGTTGATTTGTAGACGCCATTACTGCTAATAATAAACCTACAATGACAACAAAATAACCAAGCACTTTCCATTCTGCTTTCAAAAATGCCATGGCACCTTCAGCAATGTAATTGCTGATCTCTTTCATACGTTCATTACCGGCATCCTGTTTAGAAACCCAATTGTATTTTATAAAGGTATAAAGCAGGCCTATAGCCCCCATAACCGGCACGAGATAGATCAAATTGTTCATAAGCAATGATTCTTAAACATGAATTTTTAAGGAGGGCAAAGATAGGGGATGGGGTTCAAATTTAATTTGCGATTTACTGAATTTCAGTATTTAATGTATAGATATGAAAGTGGTCTAAAATTATCACAGCAATAATATCCTTATTTAAAAAATCTTTTCAGCTTCATTCTTAATTTATAACATACTACTATGCTAAATCCTATCAATGCCAGTTTGATAGGTTTAATCCTGGTACGCTAAGACGGTTATTGAAAAGTAAAATGGAATTCATCATAGATTTCTACTATTGAAAACATTCTTTTATTTAAAAGTCTTTTAACCTAATAATCAAGGAGTTCATTCTGTTGTCAGGTTTTTGTCAGCCAGCAATTTATAAATGACATGTTTTTGTCCACCCCGTATTTTGGATGGATGTATATCTATAAACTACCTTCCATACTATAGGGATCAGCTTTTGAACTATTCAATTAATCTGTTCTCAACATGCTTGTTTTGACATAACCAGCCTGTGTATTTAATAGGAATAGGGCTTTACAATAAAAATGATCAGGCGAATAAAAAATGAATTACACCTGGTTAAAGAAATCGCTAAGCATTTTCTCACATCCCGTTCATCTTAAATAATAAATCATGAAACAGCAAATGTCTTTTTTCAGAAACTTATTCATTACAGGAATGTCTCTGTTTCTTTTCACCCAGGTTGTGAATTCCCAGGATTGGACTCAAATTAAAGGAAAAACGGCAGTTGATGTTGCTGTTGGAAAAGATGGATCTGTATTTATTGTAGATAAAACTGGCGATATACATAAATATGTAAATAATGCCTGGCAAACAGTTGGAGCAGGGGGTAAAGCTGTGCGTATCAGTGTGGATGAAAAAGGATCACCATGGGTTTTGAATTCGTTAGGAAATATTGATCATTTAGATGGTACCTTAAACAAATGGGTAAGGAAGCCAGGCGGTGCCAGGGATATAGGTATCGGTGCAAATGGGCAGGTATGGGTAATTGGTATGGGCCAAACTCCGGGTGGCTATGAAATTTACAGGTGGAAACCCTCCATTAACAATTGGGAGAAAATCCCGGGTGGTGCGGTCCGCATTGCTGTAGATCCCTCCGGAAATGCCTGGGTCATAAATAACACTAACAATATATTTCATTTTATCGGGAGCAGTTTTGTGCCTAAACCGGGGGGATTAAAAGATATTGGTGTTGGTGCTAATGGGGATGTGTGGGGTACCGCACCTGATGATAGAATTTATAAATGGACGGGAAACACCTGGGAGTTAAAAACCGGAGGCGCCGGACAAGTATCGGTTGGACCTGATGGTAATGCCTGGGTGGTTAATGCAGGTGGAGAATTGTATCGCTCTAATAATGCGGCGGTTACTGTTATTCAGATTAAATCGATATTTCCAAGAAATCAAACTTATGAATACAAAATGCTGCAGGCTTTAAAAATCTCACCGTATTCGAACACTCTTCATATAGGTAACGTTACGCCGCAATATTCAGGCATAGAACCCTTAGGCCAGGCTTTTGGACGTTTAGGCTTGCTTGCAACTGAAGTGTATGCTCAAACTAACAATCTTTCGAATGCGACCGCAGAGAGTCTTCTTTCCGATATAGCCTATAATACACAAGTAAGACAAAAAGTGTCCGGCATTTTGGCTTTATTGGTAATGAATGAAATTCAGAAAACCTCAACTGATGCCCAAATCATCGCCTTAAAAACCTGGGCAACGAGTCTTTATAGAAGTGTAAAGATCAGATCCGCCAAAGCGGTATTGGATGAGTATGATAAATGGAAAGCTGATTGGTGTGCCTATGAAGGCATTTCAGACGAAGAATGCAGGGTGAAAAGCCAGGGAATTTCAAGTCTTTTTAGTGCACGCAAGCCACCACAGGATCTGTTAGGAAAAAACGGATTAGAAACTTTGTTGGCTAACGATGCAGACGCTGTTGCAGTAGGAGTTGCACTGGGTGTAACTGCCGCTACAGTTGCTGCTTCTTTTGGTGTGCTTACTTCGGTCATGACTTTCGGCGCCACTGCGGCAACTACAGTTTCACTCTACGGTGCGTTTGGGGGACTTACGGCAGGAACAAGTATACTGGGTGGAGCTTTTGCAGGTGTAATAGCTGCTCCTGTAGCTGCCATTGTATTGTGTGTTGTTGTAGGGACTATAGAAGGTATTGCTGTTGTGGAGGGTGCTAAATTGGAACCTATGCTTAAAATGAAATTAGGGGCAGCCATGGCCGAGCCTATTAATATTGTAAATGCAATGGCCGATTCCACTTCAAGAGACATGTTTTTTATTGGTTTCCAGGAAGCAGCTGGAAAAGGATTTCAAATAACTGATCCAAAAATTAATGGCCAGGTACGCTTCTATTGCCAGGCAGGTTACGTTTCTAAATTCAGCTTGTCCTACAACCTTAATGGTAACAATGTTGTTGAAAACACTCCCGACCTTCCTGTTGGTCATGAAAAAGCCTTTGATATCCCTTATAACGCTACAAATATCAAGGTGCAGGGTTGGGCTTTGATTGGTAACTGGAATGAAATATTCAATCAAACGCTGGCCGTACCCACTTATATCTGTTATACTTCCTACGGGACTATTTTTAAACCAGCGTACAAAACGGATTGCCCGGAAGTGGGAAACATGACCACTAAAATAAATGAACTTACCATTACCCAGGGTGGCGGGTATACAGCTTGGATCAAACTTACTTATGAGCAAAATGGAGCGACTGTAGTTGCCTTCGAAGAAAATAATATTCCGGTAAATTGGAGAAGAGTATTTACAATTCCTGAAGATGCAAAGAACATTAAACTTCAATCAAATTACAATACGGGATGGTTTAGTGAACAGAAATCACTTTACAATAAAAGCTGGGCCACCCCTCCGAATGAGTGTATAAAATTTTATGGGACAGTGTTTGAACCCAGGTCAAATAATGAATGTAATTAATAAGGATCACCAACGATGTGGCACTATCATCGTTCCGGAAAAAAATTACTTGTTAAGGATCAGTGACTGGAGCAGAACAGGAATGGTAAGGAAGAAAGTAATTACAACTTAAAATATGAAATACTTGTTAGCATTTTGTTTATTGATTTTGGTATTTAACTGCGATGCACAAACGAAGTTGAAACCGAGTTATAACGGTCTGTATCATACGCTTTCCGATACACTGAACCCGTTCCGGTTTTACCTGCGATTTTATCCCGAAGGTGATGTAATTGGCTATACTACCGCTGGCAATCCTCAAAACCTGGTGAAGTGGTTTTCAAAAGATCACAAATCTCCCACCAAAGGGCAATATGTGATTGAGGATACAGTACTCAGTTTTACTTTAAAAAGCAAGGAAGGACTGGTAAATTATGAAGGCGTTATACTTCCCGATAATCGTTTGTTCCTACACATTAAAAGCCTGATCAATAAATACGAAGGGAAAGAAACCTATTTTTTCTGGCCGGTAGCAGAACTCAAGTAAGTAATTGAAAGATCGAATCACTCCTTTTTGTAAAGGGAAAATATAAACAATATGAAAAAGATCATCCTCCTGGTATTGCCAATATTTTTAGGATATTATAGTTGGAGTCAGGATTCCGACCTGGCACGTGAAATTGAAATGCTCAAAGGCATAATCAAAGAAATGCAGGAAAATGAATTACAGTCGGACAAAGCAAAATACGAACGAGACCACTTATTGATTCTGAATGGTATCGAGATCATCAAAGAAATACACCAGGGTACGATAGAAATTTCGAATGCCCGCAGCCAAAACCTTTTGTATAAAAAACTGATGGATGTAAATAATCCATCCAGTGAAGTGCTGGGATTTCAATTACTCGATGTCATCAATCAAACTTTGGAAGATAACATCAACCTGTTGCCTATTATGGATCATGAAAAAAAACGGTTGAAAGGAAATGTGACCAATATTTTTGAAGGTCTCAAAAATACATTTCCACCACTGCAAATGATTTCCAGTGTGGTTTCAACCATATCATCATTTACAACTATAACTCCAAGAATTGAAAAAATAGGGCGCAAAGCGGACTCATTGATTGTAGATGTTTCAAATCCAATTTCATCATCCATTATTAAAAAAATCAACGAGCAGTTAATGCCTTATATTGAATTTTATACAGAGCTTAATCGCAATAATTCCATGTTCGAAAATGCCCTTTACCAGCATGCTGTGGAATACCGTGCTTATATGGAAGAAGTGGAATCTATTAAAAGCATGTTGGAGCAACGCCTCGATCTGCGCCAGTCTATTGGCAACCAGGTAAATGGCCTCTTTGATATATCAAATTCATCATCCGCTGATTTTAATTTTAAGGAGAAATTGAATAATGAAGCTATTAAAGACCTGCTTGGCAGTTGTGTAAGTATCTATGACCTGGTAGACCGGTTTAAAAAATTTTCCAACGATTTCCTCACCATACAAGATGATTTTTACAAAAGTAATATTGCTATTCTTGAAGAGAAAGCCAGGTTATTACCGGTTAAGGATGAAGCTAAGATTAACCGCCTGATCGCAGATTTGCAATCATTTAAAAATGGTAGCGATGGAGTTGCTGGTGGTTACGATACCAGCAATAAAATGCGCCTTAAAAGTATTCTGGCCAAAGTTCATGTACTTAACCGGTTAAGAATCTGATTTAGACTTCCTGTCTTAATATATCCAATGGTGGTTTGTTCAATACATCCCGGCTATTAAATAAACCGATTGATACCGTTAATGCACAAACGAATATAAATATTATGGGAACCGGTAACCATTGGGGTGTAAAACTTGTTTCGAATGTATATTTAGCCAAAGCCCAACTGGCTGCCAGCGCCAATAAAATGCCGGTTAAGGAAGCCATGGCCCCCAGGAAAAAATATTCAAGTGCAGTAATGGCAAAAACCTGTTTGCGGCTTGCACCTAATGTGCGCAATAAAACAGTTTCCTGTATACGCTGAAACTTACTGATCATAATGGAAGCAATCAATACAACCAACCCCGTGATTATGCTGAATGCGGCCATAAAACGGATCACAAATCCTATTTTACTTAATATATTATCAAGAATACTGAGAATTAATCCCAGGTCAATAATTGAAACATTGGGGAATTGTTGCACAACGGATCGTTGAAAAGCGGCAGATTTTTCAACTCCCTGTACCCTTGTCATCAACACATGAAATTGTGGCGCCGCTTCCAAAGAATTTTTTGGAAAAACAACCAGGAAGTTGGTTTGAATCCTGTTCCAGTCAACCTCTCTAAAGCTGCTTATGATAGTTGGCATCAATGCACCCTGCACATTGAAAATAAGTGTATCGCCAATTTCAAGACCATTTCTTTCTGCATACCGCTGTTCCATGGATATAGGAATGGCGGATCCTTCTTCTGCAACACCGACCCATTTCCCTTCTGTAATTTTTTCGGATGATGAAATTGTATCGCGAAAAGTAACCCGGTATTCGCGACTGAAAATCCAGTTACGCATGGGTAATGTGCTGTCTTTTTCCAGCACGGCAGGCGTTATATTATTAATTCTCTCCAAACGCATATTTACTATTGGAACCATTCCATGCACTTGCAGATCCTGGTCTTTGGCCAATGTCATTATTTTTTCCCTTTGTGCCGTTTGAATATCAAACAAAACCATATTGGGCTGGTTACCACTGGTGGCCAGCGTAACACTACTCAATAATATATTTTGAACAAAGAATAACGTGCAAACCAATGCCGTACCAAGTCCGATGGAAACAATCAAAACGGTTGTTTGATTATTAGGCCGAAAGAGATTTGAAAATCCTTGTCGCCATAAATAGTTAGCACGGTCCGGAAAGAATTTTCTGGCGGCCCATATTAATAGAGAGGCAATCGCTGATAAGATTAAAAAAGCAATAGTGATTCCAAATGTAAAAGCCAAAGCATTTTGCCAGCTACGTGTATGGAAAAGGGTAAATCCGAAAATAAAAATCAGTATCAGCGAATAGATCAACCATTTCAATGGGTCTTTCATCAAACTCGGTTGAAAAGAAATGCGTAGTGTATTAAGCGGTGAAATCTTCCTGATAGACACTAATGGTAATAATGCAAACAGCAGGGAAATGATCAGGCCGGAAAGGATGCCCTGTCCAATGGCCAGCCAGGAAACAGGTGTATTCATTTCTATTGGCAAAAGTTCTTTCAATATTATTGGAAGAAATTGTTGAATAATGGTTCCTAATGCTGCTCCTAAAATTGAACCGATCATTCCAATTGCGGTTATTTGTAACAGGTAGATCAGGAATGCCTGCGAGGCACTGGCACCCAGGCAACGTAACACGGCAATTGTATTGATCTTTTCCCTAACATAAATATGAATGGCACTGGCAACACCAATACAACCAAGCAGGAGTGCGACAAAACCAATCAAAGTTAAATAGCGTGTAACATCCCTGAAAGATCGGGCAGTATCTTCTTTTTGTGTTTCAGTGGTGTCGTAGTTCACATCTTCCGCATCTAATACTGGTTCTAATTGCTGCATTAACTTTTGCATGTTTACCTGCCTGTCGTACTTGAAATAATACCGGTAATTAATGCGACTTCCTTTTTGTTCAAGACCGGTTTGTTCCAGGTAGGAGAGTGGAATATAAACAACCGGTGCCACGGATGCGGATAAACCGCTTTGCCCGGGCGCACCTTCTAAACTTCCTGCAATGATAAAATTTGTATTACCCACTCTTACTGAATCGCCAGGTTGTACATCGTATTGCAACATTAACGTCTGGTCAACCAAAGCCTGCTGACCATTGCGAAATTGTTTTCCTGCAGCAGCAGGAGTGGTTTCCAGTTTTCCATAATATGGAAAATCACCACCTAATGCTCTTGCTTCGATCAGTCGGCTACCACCATTTTTTGGAAAATAAGCCATACTTGTAAATCTTCTTTCTTCAGATTTACGGTCTCCCAATGAATCAATCAGTTTTCTAATGGTTGGTGAAAAAGGTTTGTTGTCAGATATCTCCAGGTCGGCTCCCAATAATGAGGCAGCCTGGTTGTCAATTTCCTGTTTCAGGTTATTACTCAGAGAAAATATTGCGACCAGCGCTGCAATGCCTAAAATGATGGAAGAAACAAATAATAATAAACGACTGCGGTTCCGGCGGCTGTCGCGCCAGGCCATTAATGCCAGCCATTTAAAACTTATTGGTTGTTTATTCATTCGTAAATATTGATTTTAATTTATCAGTTGGATATCAGGTCTAACGTTAATGATTAGTTGAAATCATATAATCAGGGCATGGAGGCGGGTTGAATCTTTGTGAGTTCATCAGATACCATTCTTCCACCTTTTAATTTAATGATTCGTCCCGTTCTTGATGCCAGTTCCAGATCATGGGTCACCAGCACAAGTGTTGTTCCCATATCTTTATTTAAATTAAAAATGAGTTGAACTATTTTGTCACTGGTTTCCGCATCCAGGTTTCCGGTAGGTTCATCCGCAAATAAAATTTTAGGGGTATTGGAAAATGCCCTTGCAAGGGAAACCCGTTGTTGTTCACCCCCGCTCAATTGAGATGGATAGTGGTGCCCCCTGTCTGAAAGGCCAACTTTATCCAGAAGATCTAATGATCTTGACCGGATATTCTTTTCACCCCTTAATTCCAAAGGCACCATTACATTTTCAAGCGCAGTCAGTGTGGGAATCAATTGAAAATTCTGAAAAATAAATCCTACATGCCGGTTCCTTACCTGTGCCCGCTGATCTTCCGTTAAATTTTCAAGTGTAATTCCATTCAAAGCGATAGTACCTGTGGTAGCATGATCGAGTCCCGCACAAAGTCCCAGTAAGGTCGTTTTTCCACTTCCGGACGGTCCTACTATGGAAACAGTATCTCCAGCCATTACAAAAAAATCTATTCCGGCCAACACAGTCAACGTGCGGCCGGCACTTTGGTAAGTCTTACTTATATTTTCTACTTGAAGGATTGTATCCATAAGTTCATTTTATTTGCACTTCATCGGGTAATTGGTATAAAAATAGTTGATATACCTATGCTGAGTTGTTAGAAACACGTTTAATCTTGTTTTGTTCACCATCCAATCATTGACCATGAAATTTTCACACTATATTTTAATACTTTTTATTTTATCCTTTTTCAATGCCTGTGGCAGCAATGAAAGCAAAAAAACTGAAGCGAAAAAAGATTCCATACAGAAACAAAATGCACCCGGTAAAAAGGATAATAAAACCATTTTGTTTTTTGGTAATAGTTTGACGGCAGGTTACGGACTTGAACAGGTGGAAGCTTTTCCCGCATTAATTCAAAAAAAAATTGATTCACTGAATTTACCTTATACTGTTATCAATGCTGGTGTAAGCGGGGAAACAACATCAGGCGGCAGTGCCCGGATCGATTGGATATTACGTCAACCTATAGATGTTTTTGTTTTGGAACTTGGGGCCAATGATGGATTAAGAGGTATACCGGTAACTGAAACGAGAAATAATCTCCAATTAATTATAGACAAGGTCAAAGAAAAATATCCTGAATCTACCCTGGTGCTCGCAGGAATGCAGGTTCCTCCTAACATGGGAGCCCAATACAGTAAGGAGTTCAGGGAAATATTTCCTTCACTGGCCCAAGAAAATAATATGATTCTCATACCTTTTTTATTAGAGGGGGTGGGAGGGGAAAGAGCACTTAACCAGGATGATGGCATACATCCAACTGCAGAAGGACATGCAATGCTCGCTGATAATATCTGGAAGGCTGTAAAAGATTCATTATAGTTAATTGATCTATTCAGCAGCCTCTTGTTGAATTTTAATAAAAGCATTCCCTAAATACGAAACCAGGTCGCCGGCAATCAGGGCCTCTTCAGAAAGATAATGTGCAGCGAGATCTCCGGCCAAACCATGCAGGTAAACCCCGAATATAGCTGTCTGAACAGGGTCATAGCCCTGGGCCAATAAAGAGGTAAGGATACCTGTTAGAACATCACCTGTTCCTCCTGTTGCCATGCCTGCATTACCCGAAGCATTAAAATAACCCTTGCCCGCAGGCGTGGCAATAAAACTGTGATGACCTTTCAAAACAATCACCACTTTTAATTCTTTAGCCTTTAGCCGGGCTTTTTGAATGCTGTCAAAATCACTTTCATCAGGCCCAAATAATCTTTCAAATTCTTTTGGATGAGGAGTGAGAATGGAATCGGGTGGGATCAACGAAAGCATTTCAGAATTATCTGCAAGTATATTTAACGCATCCGCATCCAGCACACAAGGATTCTTAAAGTTTGTTAGGAGAAATTTCAATAATGATACTGTTTCAGCCCCTTTTCCAAGGCCAGGTCCAATGCCTATGCATTTGTAAGGTTCCAGGCTGGATTCAAATTTTGTATTCATAAACATATTGACATCCGTAGAAACCATCGCTTCGATAACCGTCGTTTGCATGATAACATAACCGCATTCCGGAACATGACAGGTTAAAAGACCTGCACCACTGCGCAGGCAAGCTTTAGCAGCCAGGACAGCAGCACCCATCTTCCCATGACTGCCAGCTACCAGCAATGCATGACCGAAATTTCCTTTATGACTGAAACTGTTTCTGGGTTTAAATATTTGCCTGGCAAGTGTTATATCTGTCAATGTATAATCCGCTTCCAATTTTTCCAGGAATACCGGGTGCAAACCTATATCTAAAACATGAACCTTTCCGATCGAACTAGCATTCTCAGATAAGAAAAATGATATTTTTGGTACCTGAAAAGTTAGTGTATGGGTTGCTTTTATAGTGGGATGATCTTTTGCAGACTGATCTGCAGGCAGACCAGAAGGAATATCAATTGAAATGATCTTACACCCGGATTGATTAAGATGATTAACCAGTTTTTCAGCAATCCCCTCCAGGGGACGGTTTAGACCCGTACCATACAGGCAATCAATAATTATTTCTTCTTTATTAAATTCCCGGAAATGAGATTCATTCTGAATATAGATTATCGGGATATCCAGGCCATGTAATCGTTGCAGGTTAGCCTGGAAATCTTCTGTACCCAAATGCCCGAATTCTAAAATATAAACAGTGACCAGGCAATTTTTGTGGTATAAAAGCCGGGCAATGGCTAATCCATCTCCGGCATTATTTCCTTTGCCGCAAAAAACATGAAAATGTTTGTTTGTTAATCCGTTTTTATCAAGCCATTCAATACAACGTAATGCAGCTCTCTCCATTAACTGAATAGAATGTATTGGTTCATGTTGTATAGTAAATTCATCCCATTGACGAATAGCCCTGGAATTTAATAAATGCATTCCTGCTTTTTTAAAGAAGTATAAAGTTGAGAATCAAATCTGATTTTATCAGGCTTTTTTTGAAAGAGAAGAATTTTTAGTTTGGTTGTGATTACTTTTAATCCAAGGACCTTTACCTGAATAATCGCCAAAAATATCATACATATCACGGGCTTCATATATGCGGCGATTAAATCGATTACCCAGAATAATAATCGTTGCATTCTCTTCAGGTAATCGGGCAAATATGGAATTAAATCCATGCCAGCGGCCATGATGATAGATTACTTTTTTTCCATTTTTCAATAATAATAAACGCCAACCTAAACCATAGTTATGAATGGAAGGTCTTTCATTGCTTAATGGGGTATAGGCTGAATCCAGTAAAGTTGCGTTTAGCACCCGGCCTGAAGACAAAGCCTGGTCCCACTTTAACAGGTCCCGGGGAGTTGAATAAATATTTTTATCCCCATAAGTCAGATCAAATTCATCGAGCGCCCAAAAACTTCCATCCCAATTAAATGAGGGGGTAGCAAGAGCCGCAGTATGCATATCATAGACATAAGTATGTTTCATTTTCAACGGATCAAAAATTTCATTTTTCAGAAAATCCGCATAAGTAAGCCCCGAAACTTTTTCAATTAAAGTCGCCAGTAAAACATAATTGGTGTTATTATAATTAAAGTTGCGACCGGGCCGTCCGCTACCTCCGGGTTGCTTTTTATATAAAGATTCCAGTACATCCTGGTTAGTGATCATCTTTTTCTTATCCCATTTATTTTTTTCAAAATAATATAGATAATTAGGCAGACCCGTACGATGGCTTAAAAGCATTTTTATGGTAATTCCTTCATAAGCTAATTGGGGAAAGAAGCTATTCAATGTATCATCCAGTTTCAGTTTACCTTGTTCTACCAATTTAAGAACCGCCATAGCAGTTATTGTTTTCGTGGTAGATGCAATATGAACAGGAGTTTCCGCCGTCAGGGAGTCTTTAGAACGAAAATCCTTGTAGCCGGCATATTCTTCGTAAACGATAACACCATTTTTAGCTACCAGAATACCGCCGCTAAAATTGTTGTTCACCAGGTTGGCATTCACATATTCCTTAACAGCTTCATGATAAATTTCCCTGTCTGGCAGGTGAGGTATATGAGCTAACGGAAGTGAATCAATCTGGTTGGCTCTTTTATCCGCAGAAGCCTGGCAGGAAGCCAGGGCAAATAAAAGGATGATTATATAAAATGGTATTTTCAAAAGGTTCAGTTTTAATGACCGGAAAATAAGAATCTTAGGATTATAAACGTAAGATCTAAAATTTATTGTCAATTTTTAATTTGTTTGATATTTGCAATTATGACGCCAAAACAAACTAGTTATCCGAAAGAGAAGATCAGGATACTTTTTCTGGAAAACATCAGCGATACCGCTTTAAAAAAATTTGAATCGAATGGATACGTAAAAGCGCAAAAAATTTCCAGGGCTTTATCTGAAGATGAATTGATTAAAGAAATCAAAGATGTTCACATCCTTGGCATCAGGTCCAAAACACAAGTAACTGAAAAAGTGTTGAATGCAGCTAAAAAGCTACAGGCAATCGGCTGTTTTTGTATTGGTGTAAACCAGGTTGACCTGGATGCTGCTACCCGCCAGGGGGTGGTTGTTTTTAATGCTCCCTATTCCAATACCCGTTCCGTGGCGGAATTAGTAATCGGTTCAGCTATTATGCTGATTCGCCGAATTCCAGATAAAAACAAAGCCGCCCATGAGGGAATATGGTATAAAGAAGCAACCGGCAGTTTTGAATTGAGGGGTAAAAAACTGGGCATTATTGGTTATGGGAATATTGGTTCTCAGGTTAGTGTTTTGGCGGAGGCATTTGGAATGAAAGTGGGATTTTATGATGTAGAAACAAAATTACCCCTGGGAAACGCTTCCGATATGAAGACATTGAAGGAATTGTTAAGCCAGAGTGATGTAGTAACATTACATGTTCCGGAAACTCCGGAAACATATAATATTATCAATAAATCAACCTTAAAATTTTTCAAGAACTCATCAATACTAATTAATTATGCACGTGGACAAGTTGTTGATCTTGAAGCATTAAGACAGTCTATTTTAGACAAAAAATTAAGTGGTGCAGCTATTGATGTTTTTCCACAGGAGCCTGAAAAAAGCGGAGATCGATTTATTTCACCCTTACAGCAATTACCAAATGTGATCTTAACACCCCATATTGGTGGCTCAACTGAGGAAGCCCAGGCCAATATTGGCGAAGATGTAAGTATAAAGCTTTTTAATTTCCTCGAAAAAGGGATGACAAATGGTTCTCACACAATTCCAGCTTTAAGTCTGCCACCGCAGGAAGGTACTCACCGGATTCTGCATATACATGAAAATGTGCCAGGTGTTCTTTCTGAAATCAATACCACATTATCTCAAAATAAAATCAATATCGTTGGACAGTATTTGAAAACCAATGACAATATCGGTTATGTTGTGCTTGATATTGATAAGAAGATATCTGACCGTGCATTACAACTTTTGAAGGCTGTAAACCATACTATAAAAGTCCGGATGCTGTATTAGATTTGTCCTATAATCTATATTATGTTAAGTAGTATTGGAAGAAAGAAAAAATGCTCTGCTTCCTTCGTAACCAGGAAAATTAATTTACTGGGTATATGTTAAGTGATATTAATTGAATAATCCTCTCTTCTATTTAAATAGTAATATTCATAAAAAAACCGGGATACTCTCCCGGTCTTTAATAATTACAATATAAATATCAATTAGTTATCGATGGCTTTCATTTTATCCTGGTATTCTTTCACTTTCACTTTGTCATTCTTTTGATCGTAAAAGCGGATAATTAAGTCTGTTGCAATTTTGGCATTACCTTTCTCGCTTACTTTAAGATCTGTGCGTCCTTCATAACTACCAGCAGCCGCTACTGCATAAGGCAACATCTGGTCTAGCTTTTTATTCATTTCTGCTTTCAGATCGTTTCTTTTCTTTACATCCTCAGGTTTGGTACCCTTAATTGCAGCCTGTGCATCTTGTGCATCATACACTTCATTGTAAACATGTCGGGCCATTAATAAATTAGCCTCCGGAGAATTTTCCAGGGAAATAGCTGTTTTTAAAACTTCATTCAACTTCTCTTTCTTAGCCTGGTAATCTGCTGGCTTTTCATCCTGTGTGTATATATAATTAAATAACTCTGCTCCATAATTATATAATAAAGCATAATTCTTACAACTTCCATTTACCAGTTCATCATATTTTGCAAATAATTTATCCTTATCATCTTCTAAACCTTTTAATTCAACCTCACACCAGAATGGGCTGGCAGGATATAATTCTTTACCGACAGCAAGATATTTCTCCCGGTTTGCAATATCATTTTTTGTGTGATAATGATCTACCAGGAACTGGTAAATTTCTAAAAATCCTGCTCCTTTAACTTTTGCGTCTGCGAGTTTAGCATAATAAACAGCAGCATCATCTTCCTTTTTATCTAACAATGCAGATAAGGCAATATTCTGGATTAGAGATGTATCCAAGGTGGGAAATGAAAATCCATTGTATTCATATCCTTTTTCAGCAACAAAGTCCTCAACAGTGCTGGCATTTTTGAAATTAGTATATGCTTCGGAATATTTTTTATCATTGAATGCTTTAGCCCCAATATCAAAATAACCATTGTAAATATCGAATAGCCGAACGTTTTGTTCAAGGGTCATTAATACGGATTTGGGATCCAGTTCTATGTATTTTTTAAAGGCATTAAATGCTTCCATTCTGCCATCCATAGATCCTAAAGAAGCAGGTTTTGTACTATCTTTTGCCAGTTCATTATAAATAACTCCTTTATAATACCATCCTTCAGCTTTTGTATTATTCTTTTCATTGGCAAGGAATTGGTCCACTTTTACTTTGGCTTCTTCCCATTTAGACTCGCTGATTAATTTCTTTACATCGTCAATTTTTTGAGCATAAAGCCCAATCGACATAATAGCAAGTAATGCAGTAATGAGTATTTTTTGCATTTTTTCTGATTTTTAATGTGTGATATTTAAAATTATTATTGATTATCTGGTAATCCATCTTCAGATGGTGGGATTTCATTATTGGTTGCGTTGATTTCAGGATTTTCTTCATTACCCGGAGGTGTCTCCACGGAAATAATTTCAGCAATCTCTTCAACCACCGCTTCCACTTCCTGTTCATCCATGCTGGTAATGGCTGCAATTTCATCCCCATTATCCAAACGGATCAGTTTAACCCCTTGTGTTGCTCTTCCTAATTCGCTGATATCTTCCACTTTCATCCTGATGGTAACGCCACTCTTACAGGTTATAATCAAATCTTCTTTTTCACTTACATCCAGTAAACCAACAAGAGCCCCGGTTTTTTCTGTTACGTTTATCGTTTTTACGCCTTTGCCTCCCCTGTTTGTAATGCGGTATGCATCCAATAATGTTCTTTTTCCAAAGCCCTTTTCACTGACCACCAAAACTGTTTTAGGAACTTCAGCCAATGGATTTACACAAATCATACCAATCACTTCATCTTTTCCATCATAGGTATCGATGCCTGCAACACCAATGGCTCCCCTGCCTGTTGACCGAACTTTAACCTCGGGGAAACGGATAGCACGGCCGCTTTTGACAGCCAGCATTACTTCACAAGTTCCATCTGTCATCCTGACTTCAAGTAATTGGTCTCCTTCTAAAATTGTTATGGCATTAACACCGGTTTGCCTGCGACGACTAAAATCTTCCAGGTCGGTTTTTTTAATGATTCCATTTTTAGTACATAAAAGTATATGATGCGATTTTACGAATTCCTCATCTGACAAATTCTGCACATCAATAATAGCCCTTACCTTATCATCCGGAGGAATCTGTATCAGGTTTTGCATCGCCCTGCCCTTACTGGTTTTATCTCCTTCAGGAATTTCATAAACATGTAACCAATAACAGCGACCTTTTTCTGTAAAAAATAAAAGAGTGTGATGGGTTGATGCAACAAACAAATGCTCAATAAAATCTTCTTCGCGGGTGCGTCCGCCTATAGATCCCCGACCTCCCCTGCGCTGCTGCCGGTATTCGGTTGCAGAAGTTCTTTTAATATAACCGAGGTGAGATATAGTAATCACAACGGGTTCGTTTTTAATAAGGTCTTTAATGCTTACTTCATTATTCAGGTAAGTGATTTCCGATTTCCGTTCGTCTCCAAATTTATCTTTAATCTCCAGTAATTCGGTTTTAATCACTTCATAACGTTTACCCTCATCCGACAATAAATCATTCAGGTATGCAATCAGTTTCATTAATTCTTCATACTCGCCTTTTATTTTATCCCTTTCCATTCCGGTAAGACGCTGTAAACGCAATTCCAGTATAGCTTTTGCCTGAATCTCATCGAGCCCCCATCCGGCATTTACCAGGTTTACCCGGGCAATTTCAGGGTTGGCAGATGCCCTGATTAACGATATCACTTCATCCAGGTGATCCAGAGCAATAAGATATCCCCGGAGAAGATGCGCTTTTTTCTCAGCTTCTCTTAATTCGAACTGGGTTCGCCGTACTACAACTTCGTGCCTGAACTCTATAAACTCGCTGATCATGTCCTTCAGGTTCAATGTCCGCGGCCGGCCCTTTACTATAGCTACGTTATTGATTCCATAAGATGTTTGTAATTCCGTGAATTTATACAGCTGGTTAACTATTACATTGGCAACGCCATCTCTTTTCAGGTCTATTACAATACGGGTACCTTCTTTTTTGTTTGACTCATTATTAATATGAGCGATACCTTCCACCACTTTTTCATTAACCAATTGTCCAATACGATCACAAAGTGCATCGCGGTTTACCTGGTATGGAACTTCTGTTATGATAATCTGTTCCCGTCCACTGGGTTTAGTATCAATCTGTAATTTACCGCGCAACACCACTCTACCGCGGCCTGTATGCATTCCGGCTTTTACACCTTCCATACCAAAAATAATTCCCCCCGTAGGAAAATCAGGTGCTTTTACATACTGCATCAATTCTTCGATAGTGATCTCACGGTTCTCAATAAACGCAATACAGCCGTCTATTACTTCTTTAAGGTTATGCGGCATAATGTTCGTGGCCATACCCACTGCTATACCACTGGATCCATTGATCAGTAATGTTGGAATACGTGTAGGTAATACCGTTGGTTCTTTCAGGGAATCATCAAAATTCAACTGAAAATTCACTGTATCCTTATCAATATCCAGTAACATATGTTCCGCCATACGATGAAGTCGTGCTTCAGTATATCGCATAGCAGCAGGGCCGTCACCATCCTGGCTTCCAAAATTACCCTGCCCATCGACCATAGTGTAACGCATACTCCATTCCTGGGCCATTCTCACCATTGCATCATAAACAGAGGAATCACCATGCGGATGGTATTTACCCAACACCTCACCCACTACCCTTGCAGATTTTTTATGAGATTTATTGGAGGCTAAACCCAATTCATTCATAGCATATAAAATGCGCCTATGTACAGGTTTTAACCCATCTCTTATATCCGGCAGGGCCCGGCCTACTATAACCGACATAGAATAGTCGATATAAGCCGTTTTCATTTGTTCTTCAATATTGACTGGAATAATCCGGTTGTTATCCTGTGTTTCAAGAGGCTGAGAAGTATCTTCCATGCTGTATTTTGTAGTGTATTTTTAGCTGAATTCGGAGGCCAGCAAATGTAGCTTATTTTAACCTTTTAACCCGCTAAAAATGGAGGAATTATACGCCATTTATCCACTAATGTGAAAAAATAATACACTCTGTTAATTAAATGATTATAACATCTCTTTTACACTGCATGGTTAAAAGATTTTGTTCCTTTATATTTCTTAAATTTTATTGATATTATGGCCACTTATCTTCTTTTGCGGAACAATAAAGAATCAGGGCCGTTGAGTTTTGATGAACTAGTGAAGATGGGTATAAAACCTTATGATCTTGTATGGGTCCATGGGAAAAGCGCAGCCTGGAGGTATCCCAGCGAAATTCCCGAATTAATTCCTTATGCCCCAGTGGTAGAAGAGCAACCCTATGATCGGTTTTATCAAAAATCCAGGGAAACAGACCCTCAAAAAGACGAATCAAAGCCTGATAGGATTATAAAAGCTTCAAGCAATGAACCTGTTATACCTAAAACAAATGTGGTACCCGATAATTTCCATTCATTGCAGGAAAACGAAAGAGTAAACAGGGAAACAAAAGTTTTTGTTTCTCTTCCTGATAAAAAACAAGTCTCCCGTCCAGATCATAAAATCCACGATCAATCTACTTCTTTACCAAATTATTCAGCAGAAAGAAATCCAGGCATTCAAAAACAAACTGTGCATGATTTACCAGAAATAAACAGGACTTCAGAAAAAGTACCGGAAGGAAGACCTGTTGAATTGGAAGAGAAATTTTCTCAACCCCTGGATGATATTAAGGAAATGTATGTGCAGACTTTAAATCAACGTAAAAAAAGAAATGCACGTAAACATTTCTTTACAAATACTTTGAAAATAGCAGCTGCAATTGTAGTCGTTTTGGCAATTGGAATGATGATTGGTATGTATTTTAACCAGGATGCCACAAACCCCAATATGGTAAGCAAAAAGGTGAATGATGAAAATACTTCCAGTGAATTGAATACTGCTGGTTTTATTCCCAGTTCCAGTCAGGATGATGGAAACCCCGAAATTGAAAGCTTCCCTGAAAAAGAAAATTTTATTGATTACCCTCAGCAAGAAGTCGAAAGGCAAAAACAAATAAGCGATATAAAATCAAATCCACCATCCAGCCAGGATGAGCAAATTACTTATTCAGGCGTTGCCATTGATCCGCAAAACAACGAGAGAAAAAGAGTGATAAGAGATGATAATACAGTGGCTGAGGAACCAAAATCCTACACTAAAAAGACTTCTATCGAAAATATATGGGATGATGTAAGTATAAGTACAAGTGATTTCAAAACAGGTCCATTTGGAGGTATCAAAGATCTGCAGATTACCCTGGCAAATAAAAGCAGTTATCCTCTTGATAAAGTGGAAATAGAAGTAAAATACATAGGCATGGAAAAACAAGTTGTTAAAACGCAGAAGATGGTTTTTAATGATGTAGTGGCCGGCGGCCAGGTTCATGCTGATGTTCCGCGTACCGGAAGAGGAATGGAGGTGGATGTGTCCATCAAAAAAATTAATGTAAAAGATTTCAGCTTCGCCAACCCGGATAACTAATTTAATTCAATAAAAAAATACCAGCCTGAACGAAAGGCTGTTTTTTTATGCCCCCATTAGAGCTACTGTATTAACTTGCCATTTTAAAGGAAAAGTTATGAAGCATGTTTTGGTTTTTGGAGCTGGTAAATCAGCAACAGTTTTAATCGATTATTTATTAAGCGAAGCCCTACAAGAAAACTGGTTAGTAACGGTGGTGGATGCTGATTTAATACAGGCACGTTCAAAAATTGGTGACCATAGCCGCGGGAAAGCCATATCCTTTGATATAAAGAAAGAAGAAGACAGGAGGAATGAACTTGCAAAAGCTGACATTGTGATATCTATGCTCCCTCCTCACCTGCATATCCTTGTTGCCAAAGATTGTATAATATATAAAAAGAATTTGCTGACAGCATCTTACGTTGATGAACAGGTGAAAATGCTAATTCCTGAACTGGAGAAAGAAAATATTTTGTTTCTCTATGAAATGGGTCTTGATCCGGGCATTGACCATATGAGTGCCATGAAGATCATTCACCAGGTGCAGAAAGATGGTGGCAGGATCAGTTCCTTTAAATCTCATTGTGGCGGTTTGGTTGCACCGGAAAGTGACGATAACCCATGGCACTATAAAATAAGCTGGAACCCCAGAAATATTGTAATGGCTGGTAAATCGGGCGCTGATTTTTTGCAGGATGGTGAAAATAAACATTGGAATTACCAGGAGCTTTTTAGTTCCAATAATTTAGTGGAGATTCCAGGTATTGGCATTTTAGCATTTTATCCTAACCGCGATTCCCGATCTTATATTTCATGGTATGGGTTGCAATCCGCCCAGACCTTCATCCGTACCACTTTACGACATCCGGATTTCATGTATGGATGGAAAAATATCATTGAACTTAATCTTACAGATGAAACAGTGCAATATGAAACGGATGGAAGAACACTGGCTGCCATATTCAAAAAACACCTGGAGAAAAACGGGTTTAATGAATGGTTACAGGAAAAAATGACCAACCGATTTTCGCAAACAAAAGAATTAATGGAAAACCTTGTCAAATTAAACCAGGCGGAAAAGGCTGCAGCAGAAACAGGTGAAGAAGTTCCGGATACTGTAATGATCATTGATAAAAGTGGCGACCTTGAACAAATTGAATTGGAAGATATTAAAACCAATGTGGCAGCTACCATAGCTGGTAAACTGCATGAAGCGAATCTTACATTAAAGCAATTAATATTTCTTGGTTTGGATGATGATGAAACTATTATTAATAAAGGAAAATACAGTGCAGCAGATGTTTTACAATTTGCGCTTGAAAAAAAACTTGCATTGCAACCTCATGATAAGGATATGATTGTTATGCTGCATGAAATTGAATTTGAAAAAGAGGGTCAACGTACGCTAATCAATAGCTCCCTGGTAGTAAAAGGAAATGATAGCACGCATACCGCAATGGCCAAAACGGTTGGAATGCCACTTGGTATTGCTGCAAAATTGATCCTGAATGGGACCATCAAACTCAGGGGTCTTCATGTACCTGTTACACCGGAAATTTATGAGCCCGTTTTAAAAGAACTTGCTTTACATGGTATCCAGTTTAATGAGGAATCAGTTTCAATTCACTAATTTAAATACTCAAAAAAATTTCCTTTAATCTGATGGTTCAGAGGATGAAGAAAAATTAAGAATTAGTGGAAGTGGAAATTATTTTTTACCAGGTGTTATTACAAAAAAGCAAGTACTACAACAAGTGGATCGGGGGATATTAGAATTTTTGTAACAGAAAAATTAGATGTCACCATATCGAGTAGCGGATCGGTATATTACAAAGGACAACCAGCGACAATCAATAAAAGTATTTCAGGTTCAGGCAAAGTAAGACCGATGTAAGAAAATGGATATTGTAAAGGCCGCACTTTAATTAATAGCTTTTGTATTTCAATGTTTTTCTAATATTTCCATAAGTTCTTTGATCCCTTCAGATGCCGGTTTCTCTATAGCTGTTAAATGAGGAATGGCAGATGTGTATGGGATCTTTTTATCAACAATAAATTTAGGAATATCATAAGGTGCAAAATTGATCAGGCCGGCCGCTGGGTAAACGACTAAGGAAGTTCCCACTATCACTAAAATTTCCGCCATACTTACAATATCCATAGCAACCGGAATTAATTCTACCGGTTCTTCAAACCAAACAATATCCGGGCGGTATTGAAATCCATCCGGTGCCAGGTCACCCAACTTTATATTCACCCTTATTTCTTTTACATGTCTCCGATCCTGCTCACTGCACATTTTGAATATTTCGCCATGTAAATGAAGCACGTTTAATGATCCTGCTCTTTCATGTAAATCATCAATATTTTGCGTGATGATCTGTACATCATAATAATTTTCCAGTTCGGCTAATCCATAATGTGCTGCATTTGGTTCAGCAGCTAAAACATTTTTACGTCGCATATTATAAAAATCAAGAACCAGCTCCGGATTTTTGCGCCAGCCACGTGGAGTAGCAACTTCTTCCAGGTCAAAACCTTCCCAAAGTCCATCACTGTCCCTGAATGTTTTTAATCCGCTTTCCGCACTGATACCAGCCCCGGATAAAACCACCAATTTTTTTTTATGCATGCCACAAAAATAAGCAGAACGAAATTGCAAAAGTTTAAGCCTGCTTTAGCTTTTTTGAAAACGTCTTTCTAATCAAAAACCAGCCAATAAAACCAAACAACCATAAAGGCCATATTAATACCAACCCGATAATGACCTCCCCTATCCAAATCCAGCCATTTTTAAAAGAACTCCATATACGCGTATTATAAGCTGGATCTTTATCGATAGCCTGAGGGTTCAACACCTGGTGATAATTGATATGAATTGTACTGAACGATGCAGATTGCTTCAAGTATTCCAGTCTCCCTGATGCCGCTTCAATTTCTTCCTGAATACCATTTATTTCAGACTGAACATTCAATACATCTTCCATATTTTTTGCCTGTTTTAATAATTCTATATAACGGGCACGTACCTGCTTTTTTGCCTCAAGTCGTGAACGGATATCAACTACCTGACCTGTAACATCCTCTGCACGTATATTTTTTTCCATTGCTTTTATTGCTGCGGAAGAAAGTGTATTAACCACTATATCGAATTGGTTAACCGGAACTTTTATAGTGATATTGTTTTCTATTGAATATTCAGTTTCTTTTTGTTGCTCTTCAGCAATGTATCCACCAACCTTCCTCACAGAATTATGTAATAATTCTCCATATGCCTTAAAATCCTTTATTTCAAATGTAAGATTAGCGGTTTTGATGATGTTCTTATCCCAATCCTGTATCGGGGTCGATTCGGTCAAAGCAGATTGTGCTTTTTGTGTGGGATCTGTTTGACTGACTTTGAAATCCATTTTCCCATCCTCTTCATTATCAATTTTCCTATCAGTCATTGGTTCGGCAACGATGATATCATTTACAACTAACTCTTTTGATGATGCGTTGATACCATTTTCACATGCGGTTAAGGACAATACAATGCCCGCTGCTAATGCAGCCATTTTTATGGAATTCATAATAATTTGTTTTGTGAAGTAAGATGCGAAGTGAACAGAATTACATAAAAAATAAAATAACTTACAGGTTACCGTTATCCTTTAGCGGTTTATCCCTTTACCTGAATTGATACTATATTTTTCAATAAGTAACCCAAGTGACAGTGAATTTTAGAAAAAATTACCTTTTAGTGGTATGGATGAAATTTGAGGTTATTTTGTTTCAGCCATTTCCATAATAACGCTCCACTCTTCATCCGTAACAGGAGTTACTGATAACCGCCCCAGTTTAACAAGAGCCATGTTAGCCAATCTTTTATCCTGTTTTATTTGCTGTAGGGTAATGGGTTTTTTCAATTTCTTTTTGGGTTTCAGATCAACTACTACCCAAGCTTCATCATCCGTCGTTGGATCCTGGTAATATTCCTTGGCCACTTCTGCAATGCCTACTATTTCCAGCCCCTCATTACTGTGATAAAAGAAAACCTGGTCACCTTTTTTCATTGCTTTCAAAAAGTTGCGGGCTGCATAATTGCGAACGCCATCCCAATAAGTCTTTTTATCTTTTTGAAATTGCTCCCATGAATATTTAAAAGGTTCAGATTTTACAAGCCAGTAAGCCATATTATGAAGATTAATAAACGATAATTTTTACCAACCAGATACCAACACATCAGCCAGGTGCATAGTTTTAATACTGTATCCTTTGTTCCTGATATATCCATCAAGATGCATCAGGCAGGACAGGTCAGTAGAAATAATATACTCAGCACCGGTGGCTATGGCATTATCAACTTTCTGTTCACCCATTGCTAAAGAAATAGGTTCAAATTTAACGGCGAAAGTGCCGCCAAAACCACAACAGGTCTCTACATCATGCATCTCCGTTAGTTGAAGTCCTTTAACATTTGCAAGTAATTGACGGGGCTCTAATTTAATTTTACACTCTCTTAAACCGGCACATGAATCATGATAAGTTGCGGTCGCATTCATAGTGGCCCCAAATTCCTGTATGCCTAAAACTTTTACCAGGAATTCAGAAAACTCGTAAGTTCTTTTAGCAAGATCTTTTACTTTGTTATGCGCTGAACTGTTATCGAATAATTTAGTATAATAATTCCTGATGAAACCGACACAACTGGCACTTGGTGCTACTACCAAATCACTGCCTTTAAAATCTTCCAAAAATTTACTGCATACTTCTTTGGACTGATCCCAGAAACCAGCGTTAAATGCAGGTTGCCCGCAACAGGTCTGATTTTGGTTATAAGAAACCGTACAACCTGCTTTTTCCAAAACCTTTATCATATTAAAAGCGGTTGCTGGATAAAGCTGGTCAACAAAACAAGGTATAAAGAGTTGTACGTTCATGATAGTAATTCGAAACTTACTTATGTTTCTTACTGAAAGAACTTTTCAGAGAGATCATTTTCAAGGCAGTTAATCCAGCTTCCTCACCCTTATGCCCATGCGCACCTCCTGATCTTTCTTCTGCCTGCGATTGGTTGTCTACCGTGAGTACACCAAAAATAACAGGAACCGGCAGGGATATATTTAATGCCGTTATTCCCTCCGTAATGCTTTGACATACATAATCAAAATGTGGCGTTCCTCCACGAATTACGCATGCCAGTGCGATAAATGCATCGGGACGTTTTTTCTCCGGTACATTTTCCCAATAACTTTTTATGGCAAATGGAATTTCAACAGCACCAGGAACAGTAATGGAGATGATTTTTTTTGTATGATAATATTCAAGGATCCGGATACAACCTTTTTCCAGTTCATCAACAATAGCGGCATTCCATTCAGTCTTCACTAAAACAATGCAGGCATCCTGCTTATCCAGGATGCCTGATTGAATTTGTAAGAGTTTACTGTTTGCTACATCAGCCATAAAGTATAATGTGTGCTAAAACTGTAAATATATTTATTTAACTGTGTAAACACCAAGTTGTGCAAGGTACTTATCTGCTTCAAATCCTTGTTGAGACTGGGGATATTTTTGTTTCAGATCTTTAAATAAGTCAATTGCTTCTTTATTATTATTCATCACCTTTTGCGCATAGTATGCAGCCAGGAATAAATAATCAGGGGAGTTAACATTATCTTCTTCAAAATGATAAGCAGCCTTCTTATAAGATTTTAAAGCGTCCTCGTTTTTATTTAAACCGGCATAAGCATCTGCTGTCAATTTATATGCTCTTGCCTGTATCATTTTGGAACTTGTACCGAAATCTTCCAAATGTTTAACTGCATTAGAATAATCGCCAAGTTTCAGATAAATATCGCCAGCATAAAAATGAGCAAGGTTACCAGCTTTGGTACCACCGTATTTATCGATTACTTTTAAAAAACCCGAATTTACTCCATCACCATTTAAAGCAAGATTCAATGAATCCATCCGATAATAGTCTTCAGCTTTAAACATAGCTTCCACACTTTTCTTTTCATTTGGTTCCTGCACCAGGTATTTATATCCGAAATATCCTGCAGCTCCGAGTATGATGACCGTGCTGGCAACCATTAAAGGGCGGCTATATTTTGACCAGAAATCTTTGGCTTTGTCTACCACCTGTTGGTCGCGTGTACTTTCTTGTGTCTTGTCGCTCATTTTATTTTTTGACTAGTTGTTTGTAATTATTAATCTACTATAAAAGGATAATTTTTATCCACGTAAACATCTTTCAGCACCTCATCATCATCCGGAAATGGAGATTCTTCGGCAAATTTTACTGAATCGATCACCATTTTATTTACCCGTTCATCAATAGTTTTTATTTCATCTTCTGTAGCCAGTTTATTATCCTTGATAGTTTGTAAAACGATATTGACCGGGTCTTTCATTTTATATTCTTCCACTTCTTCTTTACCACGGTATTTCCCGGGATCACTGATTGAATGTCCTTTATAGCGATATGTTTTTAATTCAATTAATGTAGGTCCACCTTTTTCCCTGGCCCTTTTAACGGCACGCGAAATGGATTCATGAACTGCCTCTGGTGTCATACCATTAACCATATCCGAAGGCATATCGTATCCATCAGCCAGTTTATATATATCTGTAACATTCGAAGTACGGGAAACAGAAGTTCCCATTGCATAATTATTATTCTCGCAGATAAAGATTACAGGGAGTTTCCAAAGCATTGCAAGGTTAAAAGTTTCATGCAATATTCCCTGCCTGGCAGCGCCATCTCCAAAAAAACAAAGAACTACATTGTCTGTACCCCGATATTGTTCGGCAAATGCAAGACCTGCACCTGTACCAATCTGGGCTCCTACAATTCCATGACCCCCGTAAAAATTTACATCGGTTCCAAAAAAATGCATGCTACCCCCTTTACCCTTTGCATTACCGGTTGCTTTACCATATAATTCCGCCATGCAGGAATCGACTGAAACTCCTTTTGCAATAGCCAAACCATGATCCCGATAAGCGGTAATGAATAAATCTTCCGGATTAGTAGCCGTCATGCAGCCAGCGGCAATAGCTTCCTGCCCTACATAAGCATGAAAAAAACCACGGATTTTACCTTCCATTTTATATTTCTCTTCCGCCATTAATTCAAATTGGCGTATTAGTTGCATTAATTCGTACCAATATAAGTACGTTTCTTTGGAGAATTTTGAAGCCAAGGGTCTAAAATTTGAGCCGCAAAAATAAGGGTAAAATAGCAATTATCCGATTGCATATGCATTTTTAAATGGTGTATAGCATAATGAAGCTGAATTAGTTGTTTTATTAATAAATAAGCGGCAAACAGTATCTTGCAATTTTATGTTCCATTTTGAAAATTTAACCCTGGTTCAGTTTAAAAATTACGCTTCCGCCACCTTTTCTTTAAATGAAAGGATAATAGGCATTTGTGGTAATAATGGGGTGGGTAAAACCAACCTACTGGATGCATTGCACTATCTCTGTTTTACGAAAAGTTATTTTACACGCGATACATCTAATATCCGGCAAGGAAACCAGGGTTTCAGGATAGAGGGTCATGTGAACCTGTTTGATGAAAAAGAGAAAGTGGCATGTATTCTTCGGGAAACAGGAAAGAAAGAATTTTTATTGAAGGATGAACCTTATACCCGGTTTTCGAAACATATAGGCCGATATCCCTGTGTAATGATAGCACCGGATGATATACAACTGATCATCGGTATACCTGATGAGCGCCGTAAATTTATTGACACCATCCTTTCCCAGTTATCTTCAGAATACCTTCAAAACCTGATTATTTATACTAAAATACTTCAGCAACGAAATTCCTGTTTACGTTCAATAACGGAGACCAATAACCGTGATTTTTCATTACTTGATGTGCTGGATGAACAATTGATGATACCAGGAAGCTACATTTTTGAGAAAAGAAAAATTTTTATGGTAGGTTTTCTACCACTCGCGAAACAGTTGTACGAAGATATCGCACGACAACCTGAAAATATTTCGCTTTTTTATAATAGTGAATTAATGGATTTGTCATACCCTGAACTGTTAAAGATGAACCGGGCAAAAGATCTTGTTGCCATGCGTACTACCGGGGGCGTTCATCGTGATGACCTTGAATTGAATTTTAATAATCTTCCTTTTAAGCAAGTTGCCAGCCAGGGTCAACGAAAGAGTTTATTGTTTGCTTTAAAACTGGCTGAAATGGAAATTTTAAAGAATGAGAAGAAGTTTACACCTGTATTAATGCTTGATGATGTGTTTGAAAAACTCGATGAAGAAAGAATCGGAAACTTGTTAGAAAGAGTTTGCCTGCTAAATGATGGGCAGGTTTTTATTACAGATACTAATGCTATCAGGTTGGAAGAAAAATTAATTAAATTAAAAAGACCATACCAGATGATTAACCTGAATAATGACTAATCCATTCAATAGCAAGTTTCAATATCTTTACTCTATGGGACAATATTCAATGGCCGATGCTATACAACAATTTTTAAATCAAAGCAGAATTAAAAGTTCCATACAGGCATTGCAAATAGAAGATATATGGGAAGAGATTATGGGTAAAACTATCGCAAGATATACCGAGGAAATCAAAATCATTAATCACACCCTTTTTATAACCACTCATGTAGCTCCATTGAAACAGGAACTTTATTTTCAACGGGTTAAAATTATGCAACGGGTTAATGAGGTCCTGGGTTCTCAGGTAATTAAGGAATTAGTTATACAGTGATCAAAGTACATAAGATCCTGATTGTTCATTTTCCCCGTCAAAAACATCATTGCGGCTAAACATAACTTCCTGTAAAATATCATCGGCCGATATAATTCCTTCAAAATTAAATCCATCAAATACGGGGATAAAACGGATATTATGCTGGCGCATTAACTTCATACAACGCTCCACTGTATCATTCGCTGTAATCATAGGTAACCCATGATTCATAACGTCCTTCACTAATTGTTTTTTTAATGATAATTTAATGGAAAGTGCTTTGGTAGCAATATCATGTTCTGATATAATTCCTAAAAAACGATTATCACTCATTACCAATAAATGATCTGTATTTTCAGCGCACATTTGAGATAGAGCATCCCGAACTGTGGCCTGAGGTAAAATAGAATGATACTGGCGAGGTTTCCTGATCAGGATGGCGATAATTTTTTCCATATGATAGCGATTTAAATTTAACAGGCAATACTGATAATTACAAGCAAATCAATACGGATTATTTATAAAGCTAAACTGGCAACTTGGTATCTAAGTTACTGCAATTGTGGAACCAAAAATGCAGATATCGATCAAGTGAAATATATATATTTTACTTTAATAGATGCGGTTTTTACCTGGTAAAAAAACACTAATATCAATCTAAAGCGCTGTGATATATTTTAAGGCTTTTGAACCTTCAGCGCCTGACCATTTATCAACTACTGTCCCTTTATTTAACAGGTAAAGTGCTGGGTTGGTACGAGCAGCGGTACGATAGGCTGTAAAATCAAGTTTTAAAACAGGGTAATCCCATCCCATTTCGTTCAATTGCCTGCTAACATTATCACTGGTATTGGAGATTACATACACCGGGAATTGCTGATCTTTTGCATTAGAAAGTGCTTTTTCCATTTCTGATCCTTTAAGACCTTTCATCACATTATTATCCCTGTCATTAACAAACAGCAATAAAACATATCCAGTATCCTGTAATATGCTTTCTGTAATGTCAATATTATCGGCAGTATGTAATGCGAAACCTTTTATAGCTGGTTCTGCATTTCCTTTTCTTACCAATTCATCCTTTCTTTCAACAAATGTGTATGTATCCAGGTCATCCGGTAACTCTGCTGGTGAAAATGAATGTTGCTGCCCATCCTTTTCATAAACAAAACGGATGGCAAAACTATCGGTGATCGAATTAGCAGGTATCATCATTTTGTTGGGAATATTATTACCTTTTTTAAAAGGAAGGCAATCAACCAATGGATTAAAGGTTAATACATACCATTGAAAAGCAAAACTGAAAATGGTGGCAAGGATCATAATCAGGTTATTGATGGGTGATGAGAACCCGGGGCGGATTTTTTCACGATGATAAAAGATAAACCCAATTAACACCAATAAAATAACGTCTTTTAAAAAGGATGTGAGTGGTGTTATTGGCAAGCAATCGCCAAAACATCCACAATCTTTAAACTGGCCAGATAAGTACGCATAACCGGTTAAGAATGTAAAAAAAATGATCAGAAGTAACAACAACCAACTGATGATTCTCATACGCCAGCCTATTAATAATGCAATGCCGGCTATAATTTCGAAAGCAATAATTAATACGGAAAAAGCTAATGAATAATCATTCAATGCATTTACCTGCCAGAGGTCAAAAAACTCCTGCATTTTATAACTTAACCCCAAAGGATCATTTGCTTTTACCAGTCCGGAAAAAATAAATAAAATGGCTACCAGTATTCGGCTGATCTGTAATAATATTTTGGTCATGATATTTATTTATCGTTGGTTTAAGCGATTGTACTTTATGTTATCATTAGATAATTATAACTTTTTTTCTCCCATCAATATCAAAGCGAAAACAGCGTAATTAATGATATCGTAATAATTAGCATCAATACCTTCACTCATCAGCGTTTTGCCTTCGTTAGTTATTATTTGCCGGATCCGTTGCAATTTCATCAGTATCAAATCAACAAAACTTTCCTGGCTCATACTTCTCCAGGCTTCCCCATAATCATGGTTCTTATCTTCCATTAAGCTTTTGGCTGCTACCGTTTTTTGGTGGTACAATGCAGCTACAGTTTCTTCAGAAAGTTCTTCTTCATCTTCGGGGTTTGATTCGAGCTGTATTAAACCGATCACTGCATAATTTAAAATGCCTTTGAATTCTGCGGCAATATCATCGGCTACTTTTTGTTGTTTTTTTTCCTGGATTGTTCTGATGCGTTGTGCTTTAATATAAATCTGATCTACTATGGAGATTGTACGCAGAACACGCCATGCCGTTCCATAATCATGCGTTTTTTTTAAAAATATTTCACGGGCGGATGTTATAGTGTTATCATATTGCAGATCTGTACTTGTCATATTGTCGTTGTAAACAGTTTAAATTTGATCCTTTATCAATTTTAATCAATAGCTTCAAAAATAACGAACAAGCTCGAATGTTTACACTTAATTGTAAAGGCCGGTTACTGATTATTGATAAACCCATTGTAATGGGTATTATTAATATAACGCCAGATTCATTTTATAAAAACAGCCGGATTCAACAAGCTGATGCCTTGCTGGATAAAGCATCGGCATTGATATCGCAGGGAGCCACCGTCCTCGATATGGGTGGACAAAGCACCCGGCCTGGCAGTGAATTTTTATTTGCAGATGTTGAAATGACCAGGATAATTCCAGCCATTGAATTGGTGCATAAACATTTTCCAGAAGTGATTATTTCTGTCGATACTTTTTGGTCTTCCGTAGCTAGCGAAGCTGTTAAAGCAGGCGCATCCATTATCAATGATATCAGTGCAGGGAGTATCGATCATTACATGTTCGAAACAGTTGCAAATCTCCGCGTTCCGTATGTTTTGATGCATATGAAAGGTACCCCGCAGAATATGCAACAAAGTCCTGTATATGAAAACCTGGTAAAGGAGGTGCTGGATTTTTTCATTACACGGATTGGCAGATTGAAAGAGGTTGGTGTAAATGATATTATTATTGATCCAGGTTTTGGATTTGGTAAAACAGTTGCCCAGAACTATTTATTATTTAAAAATATGGGAATGTTCAATATGCTTGATTGTCCGTTATTGATAGGAATTTCAAGAAAGTCGATGGTCACCAGGACACTGAATATAAGTGCAATCGATGCGATAAATGGTACAACCGTTTTAAACACCCTGGCATTAACTCATGGAGCAAATATCTTAAGAGTACATGATGTAAAAGAGGCAACAGATGCTATTAAAATATATGAAGCTTACCGTTGCGCATAAAAAAAGAACAACTTTGAAAAGTTGTTCTTTTGGTTGTAGTACTTTATAATTTTTTGAAATCAAAAGCTCTTTCACCTGAAATAGTTTCAACAGTTTGGGATTATATTAATAAGGAAGAAGTACGGGTGGGAACCTTAACATAATACTATTTCGTAGGGAACAGAATGCATCGGTTTTTGGATGCTTGGACTAAAAACGGGACCATTTAAATGCGCTCTTGAACAACATTGAACTTCAAGCATTTAAGTGACCGCAAAAAGCCCCTCACTATTAATGAAGGGCTGTAAAGGTCGTTTATTTTATTTATTAAAATCAATTATTTGTTGCCGTGGTATCAGCTCTAGTATGCGGCGGAGGAATATTTGCTTGCGGGTCTTCATCAGCAACATTCAGCACCTCAATTTCAAATATCAGATTTTCATTTGCTTTGATATCCGGCGAAGGTGAATTTGCCCCATAAGCTAATATCGAAGGAATAAATAATCTGGCTTTAGAACCTTTTTTTAACTCTTTAATTCCTTCCTGGAATCCTTTTATCATAGGGCTTTGATCAACTACCATATTGAGTGGTTCTAAATGATTAAATGCGGGGTCGGTATTTGAATCGAAAGGTTTCCCTTCCAGCGTTTTTCCTGTATAGTTCAGACTCACAAAATTTCCAGAAGATATATTCGCACCAGAACCCGGTTCAATAATCTCTACAAAAGTACCCAGGCCAGTTTTTTCTGCCTTTATATTATTTTTTGAAAGATAATCCTGGATAACTGCTTCATCTTTTTTAAGCTGCTCCTGGAACTTGGGATCTTTAAGCATCATAGCGGTTTGATCATTTTGCATATCGGCTTGTGCTTCTTCCTGAGATTTGAAAACATTAATCACTTTAAACGTACTTATCAACTCATCTCCATTTTTAAATTGCGGAGGCACTTGTTCCGGGCTTCGTTTGATAAAAGTATCCACCATTTGAACGGAATAAACACTGTCACCCACTTTTAAAGATGTAAATAATTCAGATATATCATAAGGCTGAGGGGGACTATTAACCGGAATATATGCAGCAACACCATCCCTGGTATCAAATAATACGCTATCACCAATTGAACGTTTGATATGTACTTTTAATATTGATTCAGGTGAAACTTTCTCTCCGCCTTTTTCGCTGAAGATCTTGTATGGCATTCCTCCCTTTGTTTTTTTGAAATCGACATCATTACAACTTGCGAAGGCAAACATGGCTACCATGATTATACAGAAACCTGTAATTGTTTTCATTTTTTATTTTTTGGTGATGATATAAGTAAAAAGATAATTTTTAAGATAAAAGTGCTTCGTTTTCTTTCATAGCTATAATGAACTTTTTCACTGTTTCATTAAGCGATGCAGCATCCCTGCCACCGGCTGCATTAAAATGTCCACCGCCTTCAAAATATTTTCGGGCAAAAGTATTACAATCAAATCCAGATTTGCTTCGAAACGACCATTTACGTTCTTCATCCCGGTCAATTACCAATGCAGCCAATTTAATGCCTTTTATACTCAGTGGATAATTTACCAATCCTTCCGTATCGCCTGTCTTTATATAATATTTTAACAGATCTGATTTCGGAATGGTGATTATTGCCGTATTGTATTCATAATACACCTCCAACCGGTTTAATAACACATTCCCAATAAAACGTAATCGATTCTCCAGGAAATTATCATACAATGCTTCATGTACTGCAATATGTTCAAGTCCCCTATCCTTCAGATCGGCAACTAAACGATGTACACTTGCATGAGTGCTTGAAAACCGGAATGATCCCGTATCTGCAATAACCCCTGCATAAATACATTCACTTACTTCCTTATTAATTTTTTCCTGGTAAGAAGAAGCGATAATTAAATCGTAGATCATTTCGCAGGTACTGCTTTTTTTGGTATCGCTTATTCCATAATCAAAACTTGCTGTATCGGGTTGCTGATGATGATCAATTAAAATTTTAGTGCATGACAATCCTGCAAAAATGGGCGCCAAATTTTTGGTGCGTTCCAAAGTATTAAAATCCAGGCAAAACAACCATTCGATATCCTTTAAAGCATTAGTAGCTTTTTCCCGGTTTCTTTCATAGTCAATAACATTTGTTGCACCAGGCAACCAGTTCAACCAATCAGCCCAGTTTGTGGGCGAAATGATTGTAACAGTATGACCGAATTGAACAAGAAAATGAAATAGCGCCAATGCGGAACCCATAGCATCTGCATCAGGTTTCTGGTGCATGGTTATCACCACATTTTTAGGCGATTGAAGCTGCGGAAATATTTGATCGATCGGTTTCATAAAAGGTGGCAAAAGTAGGTGTAATTCGGTTATTAGCCAATAAGCTCTTTGGCTAACTTGTTTATCTTACATTTGCGGCGCAAAAAACAATTAATATGACCAACAGAACTTTTACAATGATTAAACCCGACGCAATGAAAAACGGACATGCGGGATCAATCATTAATCACATTATTCAAAACGGTTTTAAACTAGTGGCCCTGAAAATGATTGGCCTAACATCAGAAAGAGCCGGGCAATTTTACGAAGTACATAAAGAGAGACCTTTTTACCGGGAGCTAGTAGATTTTATGAGCAGTGGTCCTATCATTGCTGCCATTCTTGAAAAAGATAATGCAGTGGCGGATTTCAGGAAAGTGATCGGTGCAACTGATCCTTCTAAGGCTGATGAAGGTACCATCCGAAAATTATACGCAGCTTCTATGGGTGAAAATGCTGTTCATGGAAGTGACAGCGATGACAATGCTAAAATTGAAGGTGATTTCTTTTTCAGCAGGTTAGAACAATTCTAATCTTAAAAGCATTGACAAAAAAAAAGCCGGCTTCTAAACCGGCTATTTTTATTTTAAATCTCTTTGGTTCGAAGCATTTTGTTTTGAACCGGGGTTACCGTATAACCTGCATCTCTCAATAATTGAATCACGCCTTTTTTACCCGGTAAGTGCCCGGCACCAACTGCTACCAGCATGGAACGGCCGGATAATAATGAATCAAGTTTTTCAACCCACTTCTGGTTTCGGTTAAAAAGAAGTATATCGGTAAAATTAGCAATTCCGATATCTGTTCGTAAAGTTATTTCCTCAAGTTTTTTTAAGTCCTGGCTTTGCCATGCAGCCATTAGTTCAGCAAGTTCATCACTACTCTCTTCAGCAAGGCCATCCAATTCTTTATTAATATAATCAAGTAACTGATCAGCCTGTAATTTGTAGGGTATCTGATCGAAAATAGCGAGCTGAGAGGCCATGGTCTCTAATCCCTTAATTTTCTTTTTCTTTTTTTTAGCTTCGGTCATAATTACCTGTTCCATAGCCACAGAAGATTCACAATGATTGCTGCCTTCCATCAACATGCTTGCTGCAAGAAAAGGTTTATAGGTTTCCATCATTGAAAATGGAAGTAAAAGTCTTTTCTTTTCAAAATAGTTTTTAACTTTTTCGTAGTCGGCAGCACTCAGCAGGTCGGCCAATGTCGTGTCGTTCCGCATCTTCATTTGTTTCATCATACCCAACATTTCGAAGATGTTGTCCATGTCTACTTCAAAATAAACATCGTCCGTATTCTCTATGATATAATTAAGACTGTCACTTAAAATGGCATCTTCTTTACAGAGCATGTGTATGGTTCCAAACAGGTATGATGGCTTGGTTATTTTTTTGCCGCTGATCTTCCAGAGTAAAGTATTTTCAATTACGATAGGATCTGCTTCTTCCTGTGTAAAAGCTGCTGCCGTTACCAGCGTCATCACAAAACCTAAACCCACTTTTTTCATTTTTATTGATTTTTATATTACTTGATATGCTTTAAAACTACTTGGTAAAGCATTTCTACACTATTTAATTTATTGAATTTACGGAATTAGCATGTGTTGAAACAGCATTTAACGATATCTGAACTATTCAACAATAACCGATTTTGAAGCCACAGCCTCTTCTCCATACATTTGATCTTTGAATTTTAATGAAGGGGATGAAATAAATTCACCCATTCCCAACGAATCCCATTTTGTATCTACCAATTCAATCGTTTGATCATCTGCAACTATAATGTTGGGCCAGTCCCGCTGAAAATTATCCATTTCCTGTGTTTTGATGGTGCCATCGAAACCTATGCAGGCAAATGTTTTGTTTGTATTGGACAATGAAGGTCTTTGCACCAGGATCACATCTCTTTTTGGATCCATGTTATTACATAAGCGCCAAAGTGCAACTGTCAAATCATTTGCATCAACTGTATGTTCAACGTACAATATCATTTTAATCGTTTCAATATCCTGGTACTGACAAATGGTTTTATGCAATTCATTTAAATGACCTGGCTTGTTTTTTTCAACAGATATTACCATGCATGGAATTTCCTTATGAAGTAAACTGGTATTTACATGTTTTATTTCAGAAAAATTATTCAACAATTGTTTAATGGCATTGATATTAATGGCTGTAGTATTTTCATCCAGTCTTTGATCACTTTTTTCTTCATCATATTTAAAGGATCCATCAATACACATTTTACCGCCAAAACCCATTTTGCTGCAGCTATGATCTAAAACATCCATCGGGCCTGTTGAAAAATAAATATCACTGGCCGGGTCAAGGTTTTTAAATACATCTCTTGCCAATGTTTCATAATCAGAAAGTGGGAAAATGTCCTGCGCATTTTGTTCTGCATTCAATGCGGTAAGAACCAAAATTTTATTAAACATCATTTGTCCCGCACCCCACATGGCATTCATCACTTTTTGGCCCTGTCCCGCATATTCTTTTTTAAAACGGGCAATGACCAGGTTATGAAAAACGCCTTCTACCGGCATTTCCATATCAACCATTTCCGGAACCATTGTCATTTTAATAGGTGCCAGGAAAATTCTTTCTGTGGCTTTACCCAGCCAGGCATCTTCCTGCGGTGGGATGCCAACAATAGTTGCCGGGTAAACCGCATTTTTTTTATGGGTGATAGCCGTTATGTGAAAACGTGGGTACCAATCGGGTAAAGAATAATAGCCGGTATGGTCTCCAAACGGTCCTTCCCAAATCAATTCATCATTGGGTTCCACATATCCTTCAATGATGAAATCCGCATCTGCTGGCACTTCCACTTCAGGCTGCGTAATACATTTTACCAGTTCTACTTTTTTCTTTCTTAAAAAACCAGCCAGCATGTATTCATCCACATTCTCCGGTAATGGAGCCGTTGCGGAATAAGCATAAACAGGATCACCACCAAGAGCAACGGCAACGGGCATACGCTTATTCAATTTTTTGTATTCATTAAAATGCTTGGCAGAAACCTTGTGCTTGTGCCAGTGCATACCGGTTAATGTGGGTCCATAAACCTGCATACGATACATTCCTACATTCCTGCTATTGGTTAAAGGATCTTTGGTATGAATAATAGGAAGGGTAACAAATGGACCTCCATCTTTTGGCCAGCAGGTTATAACCGGCAGTTTGGTGATATCGGGTTCTGCCATAATTACCTCCTGGCACTCCCCTCTCCCGTTTTTTACTTTTGGCATCCAGGAAGCAAACTGTCCCAGTTTAGGTAACAATTTTAATTTATCAATTATACTTTCTTTGGGAGAAGAAAGCATATGAAAAAGGTTTTCTATTTCTTTAGCTACATCGTCCAGCTTTTCAACACCCAGGGCCAGGCACATACGTTTTTCGCTGCCATAAGCATTCATCAATACAGGAAAATCATAACCTGTATTTTCAAATAACAGGGCTTTACCTCCTTTCCCGCTTTTGCTGGTTCTGTCAGTGATCTCCGCCATTTCGAGTTTGGGATCTACAAATGTTTTTATCCGAACAAGTTCACCGGCCTTATCTAATGCGTCAATGAATTCCTGTTGATTTTTAAATGCCATCTTTTTAGCTGTTTTTTCGGAAGCAAAGGTAGTTTAATCGAGTTTGGTAAAATGATTAATTGATCATTACAATGAAGCAAATCCGATGATTAACAATTAAACTTTTACCAATATTATAATGAAACATAACATCAGTTTTAAAATAAACTTGTCGAACATACTTATATGGTTTAACCTATTCCTGGCCATTAAAGCGTATTGGCGGCAATATTTATCATATGCCTTATTTGTTCAAACAATTGCATACCACCAATGTTCACAACAGTTCGCTTACTTTTCAACCAACACCCTAAACTTTTCAACAAAACTCACTCCCCACACAATCTCTCACGGCTAACACTTATATTTAGTCTTGAAAAAAATATTATGGGTGATTTGCAAATAAAAAAACAACCGAAACATTATGATGCGGTTATAGTGGGTTCCGGTGCAGGTGGTGGCATGGCGGCATATACTTTGGCCAATGCCGGATTAAATGTTGCAGTTATTGAAGCAGGGCCGATGTATGATCCGCGAACGGATTCTTTACAACTAAAAAATGCCTGGGATTCACCAAGGCGTGGTGCCAGTACTAAATTTCGTCCCTTTGGAGATTTTGATGCCTGCTATTGGGGATGGGAAATTGATGGCGAACCATACACGCAGTCCGGAAAAATGAAATGGGATTGGTGGCGTGCTCGTATGATGGGTGGGCGAACCAATCACTGGGGTCGTATCTCCCTTCGTTTTGGTCCGCAGGATTTCAAACGGAAAAGCATTGATGGATTGGGTGAGAACTGGCCTATCAGTTATGAAGATATCAAACCATACTATGATCGTATTGATAAGATGCTGGGTGTATTCGGATCCAATGAAGGATTACCCAATGATCCGGATGGATTTTTTCTCCCACCTCCAAAGCCCAGGTTACATGAAATGTTCATTAAAAGAGCTGCAACAAATATCGGTATCCCGGTTATTCCTTCCCGTTTGTCCATTCTTACTAAAAAAATTAATGATGACCGGGGCGTTTGCTTTTATTGTAAACAATGTTACCGGAGCTGTAAGGTTTATGCGGATTTTTCGTCTTCTTCTGCGTTGATTATTCCTGCCATTAAAACGGGTAATGTAGACCTTCTGACCAATTGCATGGCCCGCGAAGTATTAACTGATAAAAATGGAATGGCCACAGGCATTTCATATATTAATAAAGAAGATGGACTTGAATACCAGGTAACAGGACGTACCGTGGTACTTGCCGCCAGTGCCTGTGAATCTTCAAGATTGATGTTGAATTCAAAATCTTTAACCCACCCTAATGGAGTGGCGAATTCAAGTAACGTGGTAGGAAAATATTTGCATGATTCTACCGGTGCGGATATGGGTGGCATTATACCGGCATTGACTGACCGAAAAAGATATAATGAAGATGGTGTTGGGGGTATGCACGTATACACACCGTGGTGGCTTGATAATAAAAAACTGGATTTTCCCCGTGGTTACCATATTGAATATGGTGGTGGATTTGGAATGCCTTTATATGGTTTCAGTTGGGGTATTGAAAAATTAAATGGTACCATTCCGGTGAATGGTAAAACCAAAGAAGCTGGTGGATACGGTGCTTCCCTGAAACAGGATTACCGCAATTATTTTGGGGCGCATGTGGGCATGGCTGGCCGCGGAGAAACCGTTGCCAGGGAAGATAATTATTGTGAAATAGATCCGACAGTGGTAGATAAGTATGGGATCCCTGTTTTACGTTTTCATACCAATTACAGTGATTATGAAATAAAGCAGGCCAAACATATGAAGGAAACTTTTGCAGAGATCCTCCACTCCATGGGCGCAGTTGTAACCTGGGGAGGTGATGATGGCCCAGCAAATAATTACGGATTACATAACCCTGGGAAGATCATTCATGAGGCAGGTACTGCCAGGATGGGAAATGATCCGCGTTCATCCGCATTGAATAAATATAACCAGGCACATGATTGTAAAAATCTGTTTGTAATGGATGGTGCAGCTTTTGTTTCGCAGGCTGATAAAAATATCACTTGGACCATTCTTGCACTTGCATTGCGATCATCGGAATACCTGGTTGATCAAATGAAAAAGAAAAATTTATAAGCTTTAAAAATATATTATGGACAGAAGGAGTTCTTTGCGATGGATGGGTTGGGGAACTATATCCGCCGGTGTGTTATTAAATGCCTGTAAGAATGCTGATAAGAACGTAGTGGATAATGCCAAAGCGGATCCAGATGCATTTACCCCCGGCCGTATGGAAGAAGAAGAATTGCATGATAAAAAGCTCATGTCAGAGCAATTCTTTACACAGCATGAATTGGCAACGATTGCAGTATTGTCTGATATAATTATTCCTAAAGATGATGTTTCTGGAAGTGCCACAGATGCCAAAGTGCCTGATTTTATAGAATTCATGGTCAAGGAAAAACCTGAATTCCAGGTACCGTTAAGAGGTGGGCTCCGCTGGATGGATTTGTATATGATGAAACGATATGAAAAATCGTTTAAGGATGCCAGTAAGGAACAACAAATTGAATTGGTAGATCAAATAGCTTACCCGGATAAAGCTACTGATGCCATGAAAGCCGGTGTTTCATTCTTCAGTTTAATGCGTAATCTTACTGCCAGCGGTTTTTATACAACAGCCATCGGTTTTAAAGATGTGGGTTATATTGGTAATGCACCTAATAATTGGAACGGTGTACCGGATGATGTATTAAAGCAATATGGATTAAGTTATTCCGAAAAGGAATTGAGGGAATGTGTTTCTTTTGAAGTGATTAAAGATCAGGCCACATTACAACCCGCCGGCCAGGGAATTTAATTGTATTAAATTTGGGTATGCTATACAAATTTTTCTTTCTGATAGTATTATTATTGACAGGAATTCAAAATAATCCATTACTGGCGCAAAATATGAATACCAAAGGATCAGCTACATTAAATCATATAGCCGTTTATGTGCAGGACCTGCAATTAAGCACTCATTTCTATTCTAACATAATTGGTTTAGATACTATTCCGGAACCTTTTCATGACGGTAGACATACATGGTACAAAATTGGACCCCAAAGCCAGTTACATTTAATACAAGGTGCAGGCTTACAATATCAGCAAAATAAAAACAGTCACCTTTGTTTTAGTGTTCCATCCGTTGAAGATTTTGTTTCAACACTCAAAAAAAACAATATCGAATTCGAAGATTGGGCTGGTGAAAAAAACAAAATTACCATTAGGGTTGATAGTGTAAAACAGATATATTTTAAGGACCCGGATGGTTATTGGATTGAAATTAATAATGACCGGTTATGACAGAATAGGAATTTGGAATTAGTGATTAGGAATTAGTATGTAGATAAAAAGTTTACCAGTTATACAAGGTAACTTCAATAATTTATAAGATTACAATAATCAGTTTATTTTCAAATTACCAAATTTTCAAATTAACATTTATGAATATCATTTCCTTACTGCAAAAAGAAATGGAACAGGAAGCAGCCATTACACGTAAAATGTTGCAGCGTGTTCCGGCTGATAAATTTACCTGGATACCACATGAAAAGAGTATGAATATGAAATCACTCAGTGTTCATATTGCAGAATTACCATCCTGGGTTTCCATGGCGCTTACTACAACTGGTCTTGATTTTTCCACAATGGATTATAAACCTTCGCCGGTGGAAAACAATGAAGACCTGGTGCAGCTATTTGAAAAATCTCTGGCATCCGGTAAAGGAGCGCTGGCCAATGCAAAAGAAGAAGATCTGCTACCGGAATGGACAATGCGCAACGGAGAACAGGTATTCAGTGTAATGACAAAATATGAAGTGATCCGGCATGCATTCGCCCAGACAACGCACCACCGTGCCCAATTGGGGGTTTATCTCCGTTTACTTGATATTCCTATTCCAGGAAGTTATGGCCCCAGTGCAGATGAGCCTAATTTTTAAGTATTATTCATCAGGCATTATTAATTAACGTTTTCATCATAAAGCGAAATGATCGTTCAGTTAAAGAAGAAATTTACAGCATTATTCAATACCGAGCCACTCGTTTTTCAATCCCCGGGACGAGTTAATATTATAGGTGAGCACACAGATTATAACAAAGGTTTTGTTTTACCTGCTGCAATAGATAAGGCCAGCTATGTGGCAATATCTAAAAGAGAAGATGAACAGGTTATTTTATATTCTTCCTTATTCAATAAACAGGTAGCGTGTGACCTGAATAATATTAAACCAATGCAGGAAGGTTGGCCAAATTACATTTTAGGAGTGGTTAATGAGTTGAGGAAATCAACTCCAAAACTAACTGGATTTAACCTGGTGCTTGACGGCGATGTGCCCATGGGGGCAGGTTTATCATCTTCCGCTTCGGTTGAATGTGCAGTTGCTTTTGGATTAAATCATTTATTTGAACTTAATCTTTCTCCTATTGAAATGGCCCTTGTTTCCCAAAAAGCAGAACACAACTTTGCAGGGGTAATGTGTGGCATCATGGACCAGTTCGCCAGTGTTTTTGGTAAAAAAGATCATGCAATACAACTGGATTGCAGGTCTATGGCATATGATTATATCCCACTTGATTTGAAAGGTTATAAAATTCTTTTGTTGAATACCAATGTAGAACATGCACTTGCTTCTACAGAATACAACATCCGGCGGCAGCAATGTGAACAGGGAGTAGAAATTGTAAGAAATCACCAGGAAAACGTTGAAAGCCTTCGGGATGTTACTATGCAAATGTTAGATTCTTATGTAAAAGAGTGGGATGATGAAGTGTATACAAAATGTAAATATGTAGTGGAAGAAAATGATCGCCTGTTAGCTGCTGTTCATGCTTTGCAGAATGGGGATCTGGTAACATTAGGAAAAAAAATGTTTGCTTCCCATGATGGTTTAAGCAATATGTATAAAGTAAGTTGCCCGGAGTTGGATTACCTTGTAGAATATGTCAGATCCAATTCAGCTGTTGCAGGCGCAAGAATGATGGGTGGCGGATTTGGTGGATGTACCATTAACCTTGTTAAGGAAGAATCCATTGAAGAATTATTGGCAATTATCTGTACAGATTATCAAAAAAATATGGGTAGAGATCTGTCTTTTTATATTGCTGAAACCGCTAATGGCAGTAGCGAGGTATTGGGTTGATTTTTTTAAGGACTTATACCTCCTGCCCTTTTATCTGAAATAAAATCAATCATGATTTATAAGGAAGCTGAAATCAAAGACATTCATCAAATGCATCTCGTAAGAATTTCAGTAAAAGAGAATGTATTATCAAATCCGGATTTGATAACCCTCCAGGATTATGAAGACTATTTAACTATAAAAGGAAAAGGTTTTGTTTATGAAATCAATAATATAATTGCGGGGTTTTCAATTGTTGATTTGGCTGACAAAAAAGTTTGGGCCTTATTTATTGATCCAGCATACGAAGGAAAAGGAATCGGAAAAAAACTGCATGACCTTATGTTAAACTGGTATTTTAATCAAACAACAAAAACTATCTGGTTAGGTACCGAACCAAAAACAAGAGCAGAATCTTTTTATAGAAAGAACGGATGGAAAGAAAAAGGTATGCATGGGAAAAATGAAATCAAATTCGAAATGAGTTTTGAAGATTGGAAACTAAATCAACTTCATAAAGCAAT
>JACCYQ010000071.1 GCA_013696395.1 Chitinophagaceae bacterium | reverse complement strand
GAGGGGATTTTTTACCACGGTTAGGGTTAAGTAATTCCTCCAAACTGTGTACAGAACCGTTGTGCAGCAAAAGATTGGTCCTGTTCAAATCAAGCAAAAGTGGTAACGCATTGCCCCTTGGCTTGCCGTGATCACTTGCATCAACTATTACCATTTTATCATCAAAATCTCCGGGCGAATTAAGAATTGCACTTTGTTTGGGATCTCCACGTACACCTGCGGTAGCTGGATTATAGGCCGGCCAAATTGATTTAAGATTAAGCAGCTTTGCATCAACCGGTTTGCTTTGATCCACATTGTGACAGCCGGTGCAGTTAGTCCTGAACAATGCCCGTCCACGGGCAGCCATTTCAGTATTAACTTTAGCTCCTGCAGGTGCAGGCAAAGAGAACAAATAAGCAGTCATGTCCTTCAACTTTTGATCATCTACCCGTCTGCCAACCGCATGATCGGGATTGCCCGCATCGCCAACTAATTTTGCCTGCACAAACGGGTATCCTGTTACCCCTGTTTCCTGCAATATCTTTTTATAATTTTCATGGATTTTCACTCCTGCATCACCTGCCCTCAGAAACAGGAATTGCCTCCCTTCTGGCGTAGCCAGGGTGGTCATATCTAAGTTAGCCGTGTACGAAGAATTGCTTATGTTTTCAAGCAAAGCATTTTGCCCCGAAGTACCGAAAGGTGCAGCCAGATCCTGCCGGAAAAGAGGAACGTTCTTAACCGGGTTGCCAATGCCATCATGCGTTTCATCAAATGTACCAACGGGGTAAAAAGCAGGATTGGTCAAATAAGCATCTACTTCGGCTTCACTCGAAGTTGGCTCAAGACCATTAGAAGCCCTGCCAATAGTTTTACCCCCGATGGTTAGTTGTAAATTGGCATAGTATGCTCTTGAATTTTTAGCAGTTGCCAGTAGTTTACCAATGTTTAGTGTAAGAGGTGCCGGACCATCAATGCGCCTGCCAACGCTTCCGCCGCCGGGCATATTAAATACAGAAGCATCCGTTATTGTATGGCACAGTGCGCAACTCACGCCAACCATGTCGCCCTGCATAATATTTATCATCTTGTCCTTGTTGCTATCTTTTGGCACCATCCCTATTACAGCATTGCTGTTGATCAGCATTACTGTCGTTTTCGGGTCGTTCAGAAGTGGTGCATTTTGCATGGAAAGGTCGGTTTTGAATTCCGCTTCCAACGTCTTCCTCAAACCAGCATCAAGGGCCTCCATATCAAAGTGTAACCCCATTGCCAACATCTGTTTTGGAGTAACTTTTGCTTCGTCCATACCCTGCTGCATACGCATGGCATTAAACCAAAAACCTTCGTTGCCAAAAGTCTCAAAACGAAAGACTTCCTTTCCAAGGACTGCATTGCCCAATGGCTGGGGTTTTGGTTGTTGCAATTCCGAAGGACCATCGCTGGCTGAATGCATATTTTTAGAGGAGCTGCATGAATTGATTAACACAATGCTGAACAAGACAAGGCAGAACAGCATAAAAATGGTAAGATTTATTCTACTTACTTTCCAATTTTTGCCGGCTAATGAAAGAGAGCAATTTATCTGGCGGTAAAAGCTGTGCAATACATTCATAAAAACGCAATTTGTTGTAAGTATTTAAATGTTGATATAGGAAGTGTCTTAGTTTTATTGATCATTATTTTCTTTCAACATTTTTAAACAAATAAGTATACCCGTCATGACAAAAATTATCACGGAAGTATATCTTTTTAGTATTTAAATTATACACTTTGCTCAGACAATTGCATAAGAGCGTACTATACCTATAATTTAGAAATATCTTAGAGCATTTATGGTTGTTGAGAGATTTAAAAAATTAAGAATGTTCAATATTATCACAGATATATACTCTTTGTATTCTGAAAGAATCACAGCAGTTTTTTTGGAAAAAATAAATATCACTATTAAGAAATATTTTCCTCAGATTGAGAAAATGGGGAATATAGTATGACTAAATGATCAGTAGCTGTCCCAAACAATTAAGATGTTTGCGGATTAAATACCGGAAGGCTGAAAAAGAAAATATTGGTGGAGCTATTTGTAACATGAGCGTTAAGACGGGAACCGTGAAGATTAAGTATCTTTTTTATAATAGTTAATCCGAGCCCTGATTTTATCGGTTTTATTGCATGCTCAACCAACTTTTCTTTGGGGTTATTTATCCAGGCCATTAGTTCATCAGATAAAGGATTACCTGTATTTTCAACAGTAAAAACCAGGTTATTGTTTTCCACCTGAAGGGCAATTTTTATAATTCCATTTTCAGGGGTATTCTTAATTGTGTTTTCAATAAGATTTTGTACCACTCTTTCCATCATGCTTATATCTGCGTTTTACCCATACATGGTACTGGCACTGGGTACATTTTAAATCTATCTGTTTTTCTTTTGCGCTTAGCTGAAACGTGTTGACT